>NZ_JBHXNY010000033.1:0-56603 GCF_042719275.1 Nocardioides sp. NPDC058538
CTCCAGGGGACCGTGTTGGTCTCGACACCGCTCGCTTGCGCTCGCGGGCTCGACCAGCGGAGGGAGGCGGTCAGCCGATGAGCGGGTCGACCGCGAGGGCGACGAAGAGCAGGCTCAGGTAGAGGTTGCTCGAGTGGAAGAGCTGCATCGGGCGGATCTTGGTGAGGTCCTCGGTGCCCTTGGCGCGCGCGTGCAGCTGGTGCGCCTGGACGAGGAAGACGGCGCCGAGACCGATGGCTGCGACAGGATAGAGCCAGCCGGTGGAGGCGAGGGGCCACATCAGCAGCGAGGTGGCGACCATGACCCAGGAGTACGCCACGATCTGAGCGCCCACGTGGCGGGCGGACTTGACCACCGGCAGCATCGGCACGTCGACCTGGGCGTAGTCCTCGCGGTAGCGCAGCGCCAGGGCCCAGGTGTGCGGCGGGGTCCAGAAGAAGACGACCATGAACAGGATCAGCGGCTCCCAGTTCACCGAGTTCGTGACCGCGGTCCAGCCGATCAGGGTCGGGAAGCAGCCCGCGATCCCGCCCCAGACGATGTTCTGCGTGGTGCGCCGCTTGAGCAGCATCGTGTAGACGAAGACGTAGAAGGCGTTGGCGGCCAGCGACAGGCCGGCGGAGAGCCAGTTGACGAAGAAGCCGAGCACGACCACCGACAGCACCGCCAGGACCGATCCGAAGATCAGAGCCGCCCGCGGGGTGACCACGTGGCGCGGCAGGGCCCGGCGTCGCGTACGCCTCATCTGCTCGTCGATGTCGCGGTCGTAGACGCAGTTGAAGACCGATGCCGAACCGGCCGAGAAGATCCCGCCGACGACCGTGGCCGCGACCAGGCCGACGCCCGGGACACCCTGGGCGGCGAAGAACATCACCGGCACGGTGGTGAGCAGCAGCAGCTCGATCACGCGGGGCTTAGTCAAAGAGACGTACGCCGAGATGACATCGCGCATTGACGCGCGGTCGCTACGCTGGTCGAGGTCGGGGACCGGCTGTTCGACGTGCGTCACTGAGAAGATCCTTCTCGATCGGGTTGAGGCTTCACATGCGGCTCATACAGGCATTTCACAGCATGCGGCTCGCAGTCTAACCCGGGGCGTGAGTAGGCTCGGATTCGGCAGCCCCCACGGCCAGCCCAAGAACTTCCCAAGTGGACTCTACGATTTTGAAAAGGCACCTCGTGAGCACCAAACCTGTACTCGAGTGGACCGATCTGGACAGCAAGGCCGTGGACACCGTCCGCGTACTCGCCATGGACTCCGTGCAGAAGGTCGGCAACGGCCACCCTGGCACCGCGATGAGCCTGGCCCCGGCTGCCTATCTGCTCTTCCAGAAGGTGATGAAGCACAACCCGGCCGACACCGCCTGGCTCGGTCGCGACCGGTTCGTGCTCTCCGTCGGTCACTCTTCGATCACCCATTACATCCAGCTCTATCTCGGGGGCTTCGGCCTCGAGATCGGAGACCTGGAGTCCCTGCGCCAGTGGCAGTCGCTGACCCCGGGCCACCCCGAGCGCGGTCACACCAAGGGCATCGAGGTGACCACCGGCCCGCTCGGCCAGGGTGTCGCCAACGCGGTCGGCATCGCGATGGCCCAGCGCCGGCTGCGCGGTCTGCTCGACCCCGACACCCCCGCCGACCAGCCGAGCCCGTTCGACCACAAGACCTACGTCCTGGCCAGCGACGGCGACCTGCAGGAGGGCGTCAGCGCCGAGGCGAGCTCGATCGCCGGCACCCAGAAGCTCGGCAACCTCACGATGATCTACGACGCCAACCGGATCTCGATCGAGGGCGACACCAACGTCGCCTTCACCGAGGACGTGGGCGCTCGCTACGAGGCGTACGGCTGGCACGTCCAGGAGGTCGACTGGACCAACGGCGGCAAGGGCTACCAGGAGGACGTGCCTGAGCTGTTCGACGCGATCAACGCGGCCGCCGAGGTCAGCGACAAGCCGTCGCTGATCGTGCTGCGTACGGTCATCGCCTGGCCCGCTCCGAACGCCCAGAACACCGGCGCCGCCCACGGCTCGGCGCTCGGCGAGGAGGAGGTCGCCGCGACCAAGGAGGTGTTGGGCTTCGACCCGGCCAAGACCTTCGAGGTCGACCCCGAGGTGCTCGCCCACACCCGCAGGCTCATCGAGCGCGGCGAGGAGGCCGAGCAGGCCTGGCGGGCCGAGGAGGCCAAGTGGGCCGAAGCCAACCCCGAGGGCGCGAAGCTGCTCGAGCGTCTCCAGAGCGGCAAGCTCCCTGAGGGCATCGACGACGCACTGCCGGTCTTCGCGGCCGACGCCAAGGGCATTGCCACGCGCGCCGCATCCGGCAAGGTCATCAACGCCCTGGCGCCGGTGCTGCCCGAGCTGTGGGGCGGCTCGGCCGACCTCGCGGGTTCCAACAACACCACCATCTCCGACGCCCCGAGCTTCGTCCCGGAGGAGCGCTCCACCAGTGAGTGGAAGGCCGACCCTTACGCGGGCCGCGTGCTCCACTTCGGCATCCGCGAGCACGGCATGGGCGCGATCCTCAACGGCATCGCGGCCCACTCGCCGACCCGGGTCTTCGGTGGCACCTTCTTCCAGTTCTCCGACTACATGCGCGGAGCCGTGCGCGTCGGGGCGCTCTCCGAGCTGCCGGTGATCCACGTCTGGACCCACGACTCCATCGGTCTGGGCGAGGATGGCCCCACCCACCAGCCGGTCGAGCACCTCGCCGCGGTCCGTGCCATGCCCAACCTCGACGTCATCCGACCTGCCGACGCCAACGAGACCGCTGCGGCCTGGCTCGAGGTGCTCAAGCACCACGACCGGCCCTCGGCACTGATCCTGACCCGTCAGGCCGTGCCGACCTTCCCGCGCGGGGTCGACGGCTACGCCGACACCAGCGGCGTCGCGAAGGGTGGCTACGTACTCCTCGACTCCCCCACCGGCACCGTCGACGTCGTGCTGCTCGGCACCGGCTCCGAGGTGCAGTACGCAGTCGCCGCCCGCGAGGAGCTGGCGAAGGAGGGCATCGGCGCCCGCGTCGTCTCGCTGCCCTGCCTGGAGTGGTTCGAGGCCCAGGAGCAGGACTACCGGGACTCGGTGATCCCGCCCAACGTCAAGGCGCGCGTCAGCGTCGAGGCCGGCGTGAAGCAGGGCTGGCGGGAGTACGTCGGCGACGCCGGCCGGATCGTCTCGCTCGAGCACTTCGGCGCCTCGGCGTCCGGTGCGCTGCTGTTCAAGGAGTATGGCTTCACCCCCGAGGCGGTCGTCACGGCCGCCAAGGAGAGCCTCGCCGCCATCAACAAGGGAGCATGAAATATGTCTGACCGTCTCAAGGCGCTGGCCGAGGCCGGCGTATCCATCTGGCTCGACGACCTCTCCCGCGAGCGGATCGAGACCGGCAACCTCGCCGATCTCATCAAGGAGAAGTCCGTCGTCGGGGTGACCACCAACCCGACGATCTTCGCCGCCGCGATCGCCAACGGTGAGCGCTACGACGAGCAGCTGCGCTCGCTGGTGGCCGACGGCAAGTCCGTCGACGAGGTCATCTTCGGCCTCACCACCGAGGACGTACGCAACGCCTGCGACATCCTCGCGCCGGTGGCCGAGTCCACCAAGGACGACGGCCGGGTCTCGATCGAGGTCGAGCCCACCCTGGCCAACGACACCGAGGCGACCATCGCCTCCGCGAAGGCGCTGTGGGCCGCGGTCGACCGCCCCAACGCGCTGATCAAGATCCCGGCGACCCTCGAGGGGCTCCCGGCGATCACCGCCGCGATCGCCGAGGGCATCTCGGTCAACGTGACCCTGATCTTCTCGGTCGAGCGCTACCGCGCGGTGATGGACGCCTACCTGACCGGTCTGGAGCAGGCCAAGGCGGCCGGCAAGGACCTGTCCACGATCCGCAGCGTGGCGTCGTTCTTCGTCTCCCGCGTCGACTCCGAGATCGACAAGCGGCTCGAGGCGATCGGCACCTCCGAGGCCAGCGCACTGCTCGGCAAGGCCGCGGTGGCCAACGCGATCGCCGCCTACGCCGCCTTCGAGGAGGTCCACGCCGGCGAGCGCTGGACCGCCCTGGCCGGTGCGGGCGCCAACGCCCAGCGGCCGCTGTGGGCCTCGACCGGGGTCAAGAACCCGGCCTACCCCGACACCCTCTATGTCACCGACCTGGTCGTCGCCGACACGGTCAACACGATGCCGGAGAAGACCATGGAGGCCTTCGCCGACCACGGCGAGGTCAAGGGCGACGTCGTCACCGGCAAGGGCGCTGAGGCGGCGACGGTCTTCGAGTCGCTGCGCTCGGTCGGGGTCGACCTCGACGACGTGTTCCTCGTGCTGGAGACCGAGGGCGTCGACAAGTTCAAGGGCTCCTGGACCGAGCTCGTCGACACCGTGGTCTCTCAGATCGAGGCGGTCAAGAAGTGAGCCAAGGCCCGGTCGACGCGACGACGACGGACGCTTGGAAGGCACTCACCGAGCTGCGGGCCGGCTTCGAGCCCGACCTGCGCTCGTGGTTCGCCGATGATCCCGGCCGGGCCTCACGCTTCACCTTCGAGGCGGCCGACCTCCACGTCGACCTCTCCAAGGACCTCATCACCGACGACCTCCTGGCCAGCCTGCTCGCTCTCGCCGAGCAGGTCGGCCTGGAGGCGCGGCGGGACGCGATGCTCGCCGGCGAGCACATCAATGTCACCGAGGACCGCGCGGTACTCCATACCGCCCTGCGGCTTCCGGCCGACGCCTCCCTCGTGGTCGACGGCACCGACGTCGTGCCCGCCGTCCACGAGACCCTGGCGAAGATGTACGCCTTCGCCGACCGGGTCCGCTCGGGCGAGTGGAAGGGCGTCACCGGCGAGCGGATCCGCACCGTCGTCAACATCGGCATCGGTGGCTCCGACCTGGGCCCGGTGATGGCCTACGAAGCCCTCGAGCCGTTCCGTCACCCGGAGATCGAGTGCCGGTTCATCTCCAACATCGACCCCACCGACGCCGGCCAGAAGCTGAAGGGGCTGGACCCCGCCACCACGCTGTTCGTCGTCTCCTCGAAGACCTTCTCGACGCTGGAGACGCTGACCAACGCCCGCCTCGCGCGCACCTGGCTGCTCGACGCGCTCGCCGAGAACGGGCACAGCGAGGTCGACTCCGCCGAGGCGGTGAAGAAGCACTTCGTCGCGGTCTCCACCGCTCTGGACAAGGTCGCCGACTTCGGGATCGACCCGGAGAACGCCTTCGGCTTCTGGGACTGGGTCGGCGGCCGCTACTCCGTCGACTCCGCGATCGGCACCTCCCTGGCGATCGCCATCGGGCCGCAGGGGTTCGCCGAGTTCCTCGGCGGTTTCCACGCGATCGACGAGCACTTCGCGAAGACCCCGCTCGCGCAGAACGTGCCGGCGCTGATGGGCCTCCTGAACCTCTGGTACGTCAACTTCCTCGACGCCCAGACCCACGCCGTGCTGCCCTACTCCCAGCTGCTGCACCGGTTCCCGGCGTACCTTCAGCAGCTGACGATGGAGTCCAACGGCAAGTCGGTCCGCTGGGACGGCACCGCGGTCACCACCGACACCGGCGAGGTGTTCTGGGGCGAGCCCGGCACCAACGGACAGCACGCGTTCTACCAGCTGATCCACCAGGGCACCCGGGTGGTCCCGGCCGACTTCATCGCGTTCGCCAACCCCGCCTACCCGCTCGTGGACGCCAGTGGTGGGCAGAGCATCGACGTGCACGAGCTGTTCCTGGCCAACTTCTTCGCCCAGACCCAGGCGCTCGCCTTCGGCAAGACCGCCGAGCAGGTGCGCGCCGAGGGCACCGCGGAGAACATCGTCAACGCGCGGGTCTTCTCCGGCAACCGGCCGACCACCTCGATCATGGCGCCGTCGCTGACTCCCGGCGTACTGGGCCAGCTGATCGCGCTCTACGAGCACATCACCTTCACCCAGGGCGTGGTGTGGGGCATCGACTCCTTCGACCAGTGGGGCGTTGAGCTCGGCAAGCAGCTCGCCGTCCAGATCAGCCCGGCGGTCTCCGGTGACACGGACACCGCCAAGCAGCAGGACACCTCCACCCAATCCCTCATCGCCTACTACAGAGAGAAGCGCACGTGACCAGCGACGGTCATCCCGAGTCACTCATCGAGGTCCACGACACCGCCGAGGCCCTGGCCTCGGCGGTCGCCGGAGAGTTCCTCAGCCGCCTTGCCGACCTGCAGGCGGCCGGCGACGTCCCCACCATCGGCCTCACCGGTGGCACGATCGCCGAGGCGATCCACCGCGAGATCGCCCGTCTCGCACCCGAGTCGGGTGTCGACTGGGGTGCGGTCGAGTTCTTCTTCGGCGACGAGCGCTACGTCGCCGCCGACTCCCCCGACCGCAACGCCGGCCAGGCCCGTGCCGCCTTCCTGACCGAGGTCGGCGTCCCGGACCACCGCATCCACGAGATGCCCGCCACCGACTCCGGCCTGAGCGTCGAGGAGGCCGCGGCGCAGTTCTCCGAGGACGTACGCAGCCACGGCTCCGGCGGCTTCGACATCCTGATGCTCGGCGTCGGCCCCGACGGCCACATCGCCTCTCTCTTCCCCGGCTTCCCGCAGCTCGAGGCGAAGGACGCGATCGCCGTCGGCGTCACCGGATCTCCCAAGCCCCCGCCCGAGCGCATCACCTTCACCTTCGAGGCGCTGCGCCGATCAACGACCGTCTGGTTCCTGGTCAGCGGCGAGGGCAAGGCCGAAGCGGTGGCCAAGGCACATGGCGGCGCTCCGATCACCGAGATCCCCGCCACCGGGGTGACCGGCACCACCGAGACCACCTGGTTCCTGGATCGGGCCGCCGCCTCGAAGCTCTGACCGACGCCGAGTCGGCGCGAACGTCTCGGGAATTCAGTTACCCAGCATGCTAACGCCGGGTAAATCTTTCCCGCATCGGGTGCCGCGCACCCCTGCGGACCTGCCACCATCCGAGCATGTCCTTCAGCGCCTCTCGGCGGCTCGGCCTGACCCTGGCCAGCCTCGTTGCCCTCGCCCTGGCGAGCTTCATGGCAGTCGTGATCACGACCGCCCCGGCCCAGGCGGCCACGATCAACGTCACCACGGCGATCGCCACCCAGAACGGCTCGACGGCCACCGTACGCGGCTACGTCGTCGGTCAGCCCACAGCGACCAGCACGGTCGTGACCAGCAACTACCCCAACGACTACGCTCTCGCGATCGCTGACTCTGCCTCGGAGACCAGCACGTCCAGGATGCTCTACGTGCAGATCCCCGACGCGTTCCGCAGCGCGTGGGGCCTCCGGTCCAACCCGGGCCTCAAGGGGCGTCAGATCGACGTCACCGGCACCCTGACGGCGTACTTCTCCCATCCCGGCCACAAGAACGGCACGGCCTTCGCGTTCGCCGGCTCCACCCCGACCCCGACCCCGACTCCGACAGCCACCCCGACCGCGGACCCGACCATTCCGGCGGGCTACTACGACTCGGCCGCCGGCCTGTCCGGCTCGTCACTGAAGTCAGCGCTGCACAACATCATCGATGGGCACACCACGCTGACCTACAGCGCGGTCTGGGAGGCGCTGAAGGTCCTCGACCAGGACCCGAACAACTCCGCGAACGTGATCGAGTTCTACTCCGGGCTCTCCACACCGAAGACCAACAACGGCGGCAACGCCAACAACTGGAACCGCGAGCACACCTGGCCGCAGAGCCACGGCGACTTCGGCACCGGCAACGGCCCCGGCACCGACGTGCACCACCTGCGGCCCGAGGACGTCACCGTCAACTCCACCCGCGGCAACAAGGACTTCGACCTGGGTGGGTCGGCAGTCTCGGAGTGCAGCGACTGCTGGACCGATGCCGACTCCTTCGAGCCGCGCGACAGCGTCAAGGGCGACCTCGCCCGCGGCATCCTCTACATGGCCGTGCGCTACAACGGCGATGACGGCTTCGCCGACCTCGAGGTCAACAACTCCATCAACGGCTCGACCAACTACCTCGGCAAGGTCTGCGTACTGCTCGGCTGGCACAACGCCGACCCCGTCACCGCAGCCGAACGCACCCGCAACAACGCCATCTACTCGACCTACCAGCGCAACCGAAACCCCTTCATCGACCACCCGGAGTACGCCGAGTCCATCTTCGGCGCAACCTGCTGACCCGATCCCGCCGAGTCGGCTCGTCCTGACCGAAAAGCTCGTCGAGTCGACTCGTCCTGACTCGACGCGGTTTTGGTCAGAATGCGCCGAGTCGGCGCCTCTGCTTGGAGCAGATGCGCCGACTCGGCCGGTGCTTCAGAAGATGATCTCGCCGGATTTGCGGCGAGAGCGGAGGAGGGCGATTGCCTCCTCCAGGATGTCCTCGGCCTCGGCGTCGGAGCGGCGCTCCTTCACGTAGGCGAGGTGGGTCTTGTAAGGCTCGATCTTCGGCGCCGGGGGCGCGTTCTCCTCGTCCAGACCAGCTGGGAGCCCACACTTCGGGCAGTCCCAGGAGTCCGGGGGCGTCGCCTCGACGGCGAAGGTGATGACCGAGCGATGTGCGTTGGTGCAGAAGTAGGTGACGGCCTTCCGCGGCGCAGCTTCGCCGCGCTCCGCCTCACCCATCGGCCCAGCACCGACTCGGGAGCCCCGAATCGCGTTCCCTCCACCTGCCATGGTGCTGCGGTGTCCTCTCTCAACTTAAAGTTCGCAGCCCCGAGAGGCCACTTTGGGGGAATCGGACGGCAAAATCTCCGTCCAGCGTCGATGAGTTTAGACGCTATCGCGCGTGCGCTGAAGGGGAATGTTTCAGTAGGCCATCAGCAGGCCGAGCGCGATCACACAGGCGAACCAGATGACACCGATGCCGATGGTGAGCCGGTCGAGGTTGCGCTCGACGACTGAGGATCCGCCCAGCGAGCTCGAGACACCGCCACCGAACATGTCGGAGAGTCCGCCGCCGCGGCCCTTGTGAAGCAGCACGAGCAGGATCATCAGCGCACTCGCGATGACCAGGATGATGGTGAAGAGAAGTTCCACGTCTGAAATCCTATCTGGAGAGCCCGAAACCTACAGCACTGGCCTAGAGGACTGGCAGGTCGTAGTAGCGCGAGATGGCCGCGAAGTCCTCGACCGAGAGGCTTGCCCCGCCGACCAGCGCCCCGTCGACGTCTGCCTCCTGCATCAGCGCGGCCACGTTGTTGGGCTTCACCGAGCCGCCGTAGAGGATGCGTACGCCATCGGCGATCTCCGCGCCGTGGCTCTTCTCGAGCTGGTCCCGGATGCCGGCGCAGACCTCCTGAGCGTCCTGCGCGGTGGCGGTCTCGCCCGTGCCGATCGCCCAGACCGGCTCGTAGGCGATCACGACCTGGCCGACCTCGGCGTCGGTGAGCCCGGCCAGCGAGCCCTCCGCCTGGGCGGTGCAATGGTCGAGGTGGTTGCCGGCCTGGCGGACCTCGAGGCCCTCGCCGACGCAGACGATCGGGATCATGTTGTGCTTGAGCGCGATCTTGGCCTTGAGCGCGACGATCTCGTCGGTCTCGCCAAAGTGCTCACGACGCTCGGAGTGACCCACGATCACGTAGGAGCAGCCGAGCTTGGCCAGCATCGAGGCCGAGACCTCGCCGGTGAAGGCGCCGGACTCCTGGGTGGAGACGTTCTGGGCACCGTAGGTGATGCGCATCTTGTCGCCGTCGACCAGCGTCTGCACCGAACGGATGTCGGTGAACGGCGGGAAGACCGCCACCTCCACGGCAGCGAAGTCGTGGCGCTTGTCGGAGAGCGTCCAGGCGAGCTTCTGGACCAGGACCACCGCTTCTTGGTGGTTGAGGTTCATCTTCCAGTTGCCGGCGATGAGCGGGGTGCGCCCCGTGGGCTTCTTGGCGGCCATCAGCCCAGTCCCCCGACCACGGTCGCCTCGTCCAGCACGGCGAGGCCCGGAAGGGTCTTGCCCTCCAGGTATTCGAGCGAGGCACCGCCGCCGGTCGAGATGTGACCGAACTGGTCATCGGAGAACCCGAGCTGGCGGATCGCCGCGGCGGAGTCGCCACCACCGACGACCGAGAGGCCGTCGATCGTGGTGAGCGCCTGGGCGACCGCGCGGGTGCCCTCGGCGAAGGCGGCCTGCTCGAAGACGCCCATGGGGCCGTTCCAGAAGACCGTCTTGGCACCCTCGAGCGCTGCGGCGTAGGTCTGGCCCGACTCCGGGCCGATGTCGAGCCCGAGCGAATCGGACGGGATCGCGTTGGCCGCGACCACGCGGGCGGAGGCCTCGTCGCCGAAGGAGTCGGCGACCACGATGTCGGTCGGCAGCAGGATCTCGACGCCGATCTCCTCGGCGCGCTCGAGGTAGCCGAGCACGGTGAGGATCTGGTCCTCCTCGAGCAGCGACTGACCGACCTCGTAGCCCTGGGCCTTGAGGAAGGTGAAGACCATGCCGCCGCCGATGAGCAGCTTGTCCGCCTTGCCGAGCAGGTTGTCGATCACGCCGAGCTTGTCGGAGACCTTCGAGCCCCCGAGGACGACCACATAGGGCCGCTCGGGCGTCTCGGTGAGCCGCTTGAGCACGTCGATCTCGGTGGCCACCAGATCGCCCTGCGCGCTCGGGAGCAGCTTGGCGACGTCGTAGACCGAGGCCTGCTTGCGGTGGACCACGCCGAAGCCGTCGGAGACGAAGGCGTCGGCCAGGGCGGCGAGCTCGGCGGCGAAGGTCGCCCGCTCGATGTCGTCCTTGCTGGTCTCACCGGCGTTGAAGCGTACGTTCTCCAGCAGCGCCACCTGGCCGTCGGCGAGACCGCCGACGACCGAGCTCGCGGAGTCGCCGACGGTGTCGGTCGCGAAGGCGACCTCGGCACCGAGCAGCTCACCGAGGCGGGTCGCCACGGGCGCCAGCGAGTAGGCCGGGTCCGGCTCCCCCTTCGGCCGACCGAGGTGGGCGACCACCACGACCCTGGCGCCGGCGTCGGCCAGTGCCTTGATCGTGGGCACCGAGGCACGGATGCGACCGTCGTCGGTGATCGTCGTGCCTTCCAACGGGACGTTGAGGTCGGAGCGCACGAGAACTCGCTTGCCCGCGACACCCTGCTCGATGAGCTGCGTGAGATTCAGAGACATAACGGGCTAGACCCTAACCTGTGAGGCAGGTCGCTGGGTCACAGGCTCGCGCCAACGTACGCCACCAGGTCGCCGAGCCGGTTGGAGTAGCCCCACTCGTTGTCGTACCACGCCGCGACCTTGACCTGGTTGCCGATCACCTTGGTGAGCGGAGCGTCGAAGATCGAGGACGCCGGGTTGGTGACGATGTCGGAGGAGACGATCGGGTCGGTCGAGTAGACGAGGTACTTCCCGTCGGCGGCCTTCTCCATGATCGCGTTGATCTCCTCGACCGAGGTCTCGCGCGAGGCCTCGAAGGAGAGGTCGACGATCGAGCCGGTCGGCACCGGCACCCGCAGGGCGTACCCGTCGAGCTTTCCCTTCAGCTCGGGCAGCACCAGACCGATCGCCTTGGCGGCGCCGGTCGAGGTGGGCACGACGTTGAGGGCGGCCGCGCGGGCGCGGCGCATGTCCTTGTGGATGTTGTCCTGAAGGTTCTGGTCGGCGGTGTAGGCGTGAATGGTCGTCATCAGGCCCTGGTTGATGCCGACGCCGTCGTTGAGCGCCTTCGCCAGCGGCGCCAGGCAGTTGGTCGTGCACGAGGCGTTGGAGATCACCGTGTGGGCCTCGGGGTCGTAGATCGACTCGTTGACGCCCATCACGATGGTGGCGTCCTCGTTCTTCGCCGGCGCGGAGATGATCACCTTCTTCGCCCCGCCGGAGTCGATGTGAGCGCGTGCCTTGGTCGCGTCGGTGAAGAAGCCGGTCGACTCGATCACGACGTCGACGTCGAGGTCCTTCCAGGGGATGTTTGCCGGGTCGCGCTCTGCGTACGCCTTGATCTCCTTGCCGTCGACGACGATCGCGTCCTCGGTGGCGGACACGTCAGCGCCGAGCGGGCCGAGGATCGAGTCGTACTTCAGCAGCGTCGCGAGGGTCGTGTTGTCGCTGAGGTCGTTCACCCCGACGATCTCGATGTCGAGGTCGGAGGCGCGCACCGCGCGGAAGAAGTTGCGGCCGATCCGGCCGAATCCGTTGATGCCTACTCGAACTGTCACGTGGACTCCTGGTTCGCGTCGAAAAGATTGTGCGCGGGATCACCCGCTGACGCCGACACTACCCAGCGCCTCTGAACAGCGGGAGACTGGGTTGGATCGTTCCAAAAGACGGACGAGTAGCAAACGGCCCGAGCCCCTCGATCAGTCGAGGGGCTCGGGCCGGTTTCAGGTCGTGGAAGTTGCTCTCAGGCGTCCTCGGCGAGCATCTCCGCGGTCAGCGATGCTTCGGTGTCGGGGATGCCGAGCTCCTCGGCCCGCTTGTCGGCCATGGCCAGCAGGCGGCGGATGCGGCCGGCGATCGCGTCCTTGGTCAGCACCGGGTCGTGAAGCTGGCCGAGCTCCTCGAGCGAGGCCTGCTTGTGCTCCAGGCGGAGCTTGCCGGCCTGGCGCAGGTGATCGGGGATGTCCTCGCCGAGGATCTCCAGGGCGCGCTCGACGCGAGCACCGGCGGCGACGGCCGCACGGGCCGAACGGCGCAGGTTGGCGTCGTCGAAGTTGGCCAGCCGGTTGGCGGTGGCGCGGACCTCCCGGCGCATCCGGCGCTCCTCCCAGGCCATCAGCGACTCGTGGGCACCCAGGCGGGTCAGCAGCTGGCCGATCGCGTCACCGTCGCGGATGACGACGCGGTCGACGCCACGCACCTCACGGGGCTTGGCGGAGATGCCGATACGACGGGCGACGCCGACGAGGGCGAGAGCCGACTCCGAGCCCGGGCAGGTCACCTCCATCGAGGACGAGCGGCCCGGCTCGGTGAGCGAGCCGTGGGCCAGGAAGGCACCGCGCCAGGCGGCCACCGCGTCGCAGGCTCCGCCCGAGACGACGGCAGGCGGAAGACCCCGCACCGGTCGGCCACGCTGGTCGAGAAGGCCGGTCTGACGCGCCAGCGCCTCACCGTCCTTGACCACACGCACGATGTAGCGGCTGCCCTTACGAAGCCCGCTCGCCTGGATGAGAGCCACCTCTGCCTCGTGACCGAAGACGTCGGCGATGTCTCGCTTCAGTCTCCTGGCGGCCAGACCGGTGTCGAGCTCAGCCTCGACCACGATCCTGCCTGCCACGATGTGGATCCCCCCAGCGAACCTCAACGTCGAGGCAACCTCTGCCTTCCGGCAGCATGTCTTGGTGATCTGAGTGGAGGCCAGCTCGGCCTTCACCTGTCCCGTCATCGCCATGGCGAGAGTCTTTCATTGATGTCAACGACCCTCGAATCGGTTCCACGTCAGAGCGCTCTGTGTCGGCGACAGCGAGGGTTGTGGTGGGTGGGACGGAGCCGTCGTCGATCGATGGCGTGACACCGGCCCAAATCCAGCGCCGAACACTTGCGATTCCGATCAGGTGCCGTGCGTCAGTCGGCTAGCGTCCGCGCGATGACCACCCCGCATGGCCGTCGCGCCGACCGAGCCCCGAACCTGGGGTGGCTCGTCGCACTCGGGCTTTGTTGCCACCCTGCCCCTTTCGGCGCTGCGACAACGCCGGAGTGGAGTGACAGCATCTGGTCGCGATTGACGTCTGTGGGTATCGAAGTCGTTCTGCTTGGTTTGATGATCTGGATCGTCACCCGCTGGTAGCGCACGCACGAGATCCTCCTGCGGCGCGCAAACCTGGTGGTGTATCCGGTCGTCGGCCTCCTGTTCCTCCTGTACGGCGTACAGGGCATCCGTCGCGGCGCGCCCCCGCTCGAAACCCGGCGCGGCGTACCCGACTGGGGATACCAGCTGGATGGAGCGATCAGTTGCATGCTCGGAACCATCGTGCTGGTCCTCTGTGTTCGCGACATCATCCGCCGCAAGCAGCAGATGTCCCTCGACCCACCGTGAAAGTGTTCGATTTGGGCTCCCGGTGGCCCCCCGTGGAAGCCCAGATCGACCACTTTCGACACGCCCTCTCGGGCCGCCTCAGCCCGCCCCAATCACCCTCGCGTACGCGGCAGCCAGCCGCTCCGGGTCGTGGCGAGGGGTCCCGTCGCCGACGGCGACGTCGGCGACCTCGACCTGCGCACCGCACTTCTCGGCCACCCGCGACAGATCGTCGAGACCGTCGAGGGAGGAGTCGACGAGGACGGTGTGGATGCGGAGGTCGGGGGCGTGGTCGAGGAGGACCGAGAGGTGCTCGGCGGGGCCGAAGCCTGTCGTCTCCCCCGGCTGCTCGCCGAGGTTGAGCACGACGACGATCTTCGCCGAGGTCGCGACCAGGGCCTCGCGCAGGGCGCGGACCATCAGGTGCGGCAGGACGGAGGTGAACCAGGAGCCGGGCCCGAGGAACACCCACTCGGCGTCGCAGATCGCCTTGACGGCGTCGGGGGCGGCCGGTGGGTTGTCGGGGACCAGCTGGATCGACTCGATCCGGCCGTCGGTGGTGGCGACCTCGACCTGCCCGCTGATCTCCAGCCGGGCCTCCGGGTCGCCCGGGACCAGCCCGCTGACCTCGGCGACGATGTCCATCGGCACCAGCGCCATCGGCAGGACCCGGCCCTTTGCGCCCAGCAGCCGGCCGACCCAGTCGAGGGCCTCGACGTGGTCGCCGAGCTGCTCCCACAGGCCCACGATCAGCAGGTTGCCGAGGTTGTGGCCGCGCATCTCGCCCTCGCCGGCGAAGCGGTGCTGCAGCACCTGCGCCCAGGTGTCGTCCCAGCGGTCCGCGCCGCACAGCGCGGCGAGCGCCATCCGCAGGTCACCCGGCGGAAGTACGCCGAACTCCCGTCGGAGCCGGCCGCTGGAGCCGCCGTTGTCGGCGACCGTGACGATCGCGGTGAGCTGGTCGACGGTCAGGTCGTCGACGAGCAGCCGCAGCGCGCTCAACGACGCATGCAGTCCGTGCCCTCCCCCCAGGGCGACGACGGCCTGGGCATCTGCCCCGGGTCGGTCGGCCCCGGCCACTCTCACTCCCGCCCGAGGTCTCGGTGGATCGCCTTCGCATCCAGGCCGGCATCTCGCAGCCGCCTGGAGATCTCCTCCGCCATCGCCACGCTGCGGTGCTTGCCGCCCGTGCACCCGATCGCCACGCGCATGAACCTCTTTCCTTCGTGGAGGTAGCCCTTGGTCACTCCGATGAGCACCGGAACATACCCGCTCAGGAACTCCTCCGCACCAGGGCGTGAGTAGACGTAGGCGGCGACGTCGGGGTTGTCACGTCCGTTGCCGTCCTTCAGCTCGGGCACCCAGTGCGGGTTGGGCAGGAAACGCATGTCGGCCATGAAGTCAGCGTCGACCGGGATCCCGTACTTGAACCCGAAGCTCACCACCGACACCTTCAGGGTGGTCCGCTCCGGGGTGCCGAACGCCTCCGCGATCCTCGCGGTGAGCTGGTGCACGTTGAGCTGGGTCGTGTCGATGACCAGGTCGGCGGCGCCGCGCAGGTTGGCCAGCACCACCCGCTCCCGCTCGAGCGCGTCCAGCAGCCGCTCGTTGCCCCGCTGCATCGGGTGCGGCCTCCGCGCGGCCTCCTGGCGACGGACCAGCGTGTCGTCGGCGGCGTCGAGGAAGACCAGGGTCGTACGCCGCCCGGTGGCTTTCTTCGCAACGATCTCCTCGAGCTCGGCGAAGAAGGACCCGGAACGTACGTCGGTCACGACCGCCACCGGCTGCTCCGGGCCGCGGGCCGCGTCGACCCGCTCGACCACCTGCGGGAGCAGGCTCGGCGGCAGGTTGTCGACGACGTAGTAGCCGAGATCCTCCAGCTCCTTGGCGGCGGTGCTCCGCCCGGCACCGGTCATGCCGGTGATGACGACGACCTCCCCCTTGTGCATGACCTACTCCTCGATGATCTCGCCGGTGGTGACGTTGATGGCGCTAACCTTGCCATTCTTCGCCGTCTGCTCCACAGCGGTCTTGATCGCTGTCGCAGTGGCGGGGCCGATGCCGGGCACCTGGGCGATCTCCTCGGCGGTCGCCGCTCGCAGCTTCTTGAGCGAGCCGAAGTGCTTCATCAGCGTCTTGCGGCGCACCTCGCCGAGCCCGGGTACATCGTCGAGCAGGCTCTCCACCATCGACTTGCTGCGCCGCCCGCGGTGGTGGGTGATCGCGAACCGGTGCGCCTCGTCGCGGACCCGCTGCAGCAGGTAGAGCCCCTCGGAGCTGCGCGGCAGGATCACCGGGTCCTCCTCGTCCGGGACCCAGACCTCCTCCAGCCGCTTGGCCAGGCCGACGACCGGGATGTCATTGATGCCGAGCTCGGTCAGGGCGCGTTGCGCGGCCGCCACTTGGGGCGCGCCACCGTCGACGACGACCAGGCCGGGGGCGTAGGCGAACTTGCGCGGCCGGCCGGTCTCGGGGTCGACCAGCATCGGCCCGCTGGCCCCTTCCACCTCGGTCGAGACGATCGACGTCGACTGCTCGTCCAGGAGCCGCTTGAACCGCCGGGTGATCACCTCGTGCATGGCCTTGACGTCATCGGAGCCGTCCTGGCCCTTGATGATGAACCGGCGGTACTCGGACTTGCGGGCGAGGCCGTCCTCGAAGACCACCATGCTCGCCACGATCTCGGTGCCCTGCAGGTGGGAGATGTCATAGCACTCGATCCGGAGCGGCACCTCGTCGAGCTCGAGCGCCTCCTGGATCTCCTCGAGCGCCCGGTTGCGGATGGTCAGATCGCTGGCGCGCTTGGTCTTGTGGAGCGCGAGCGCCTGCTTGGCGTTGTTGGCGACCGTCTCCTGGAGCGTCTTCTTGTCGCCGCGCTGCGGCACCCGGATCCTGACCTTCGCCTTCCGTACGTCCGAGAGCAGCTCCTCGAAGGTCTCGTGGTCGGGCGGCAGCGCCGGGACGAGGATCTCGCGCGGGATCGCCTCAGGATCCTCGCCGGCGTAGAGCTGGAGCAGGAAGTGCTCGACCAGGCCGGCCGTCTCGGCATCGTCCATCCGGTCCGCGACCCAGCCGCGCTGTCCCTTGATGCGGCCGCCGCGTACGTAGAAGATCTGCACGCCGACTTCTAGGGGGTCCTCCGCCAGGGCGATCACGTCGGCGTCGGCACCGTCGCCCAGCACCACCGCCTGCTTCTCCAGGGCCCGCTGCATCGCGGCGAGGTCGTCGCGCAGCCGCGCGGCCTTCTCGAAGTCGAGGGCCTCGGACGCGGCGTACATCTCCTTCTCGATCCGCTTGGTGAACGTCGTGGTGTGGCCGGCCATGAAGTCGCAGAAGTCGTCGACGATCTCGCGGTGCTCCTCGGCGGAGATGTTGCCGACGCAGGGGGCGGTGCACTTGTCGATGTAGCCGAGCAGGCAGGGGCGGCCGATCTGCTGCGAGCGCTTGAAGACGCCGTTGCTGCACGAGCGCATCGGGAAGACCCGCAGCAGGATGTCGACGGTCTCGCGGATCGCCCAGGCGTGGCCGTAGGGGCCGAAGTATCTGGTGCCCTTGCGCTTCGCGCCGCGGCCGACCATCACCCGCGGGAACTCCTCGCCGACGGTGACCGCGAGCCACGGGTAGGACTTGTCGTCGCGGTACTTGACGTTGAACCGCGGGTCGAACTCCTTGATCCAGGTGTATTCGAGCTGGAGCGCCTCGATGTCGTTGTTGACCGTCGTCCACTCAACGCTGGCCGCGGTGGTGACCATCGTGGCCGTGCGCGGGTGGAGGCTGGGGATCGGCTGGAAGTAGTTCGCGAGCCGTTGACGCAGGTTGATCGCCTTGCCGACATAGATCACCCGCCCCTTGGGATCGCGGAACCGGTAGACCCCCGGCTGGGTGGGAATGCTCCCAGCTTTCGGGCGATAGCTCTGCGGATCGGGCACGTCCGCCAGCCTATCGGCGAGGACCGACAGGCTGGCGGTACGCAGGGGTTGCCCGGGTCGGCTAGCCGAGCAGCTCCACCTCTGAGAGCGTGAACTGCTGCGCGGCCGGCCCGGTGAACTCGATCCGGATCCGGTTGAACCTCGACTTCGACTCGAGCTTGAACGGACGGGTGGCCTGCTGCCAGGCGAACTCCTCGCCCGAGCGCCGGTCGAGGACCTTCCAGTCGGTGCCGTCGTTGGACCCCTTGACCACCCAGCCGCTCGGCGAGCCACCGTCGGCTCCGTTGGTGAGGGTGTAGAAGGACACCGGCACCTTGCTTCCGGAGAACCGGTACTCCACCCAGCCGTCGCCGGCCACGGTCGTCTGCGTCCCGGAGTCGTTGTCGACGAGCGTCTCGCCGTCGTCGCCGCTGGCGGAGACCGTGCCCTTGCCCGGGCCAGACCTGTCTGCGATCGGCGTGGCCGGCTCCGAGCCGGTGGTCAGCGACGGCGGGACGGCGCTGGGCGAGGTGCCCCAGCGCGACGGCTTCGAGCCCATGGCGAACTCGATCGTGCCGCCGTCGGCGAGCACCTTGTGAGAGACGTACGTCTTGTCCCAGGTCTTGCCGTCGATCTTGACGCCCTGGACGTAGATGTTCTCGTTGCTGTTCTTCGGCGCCTTGATCACCAGGTCCTTGCCGCCCTCGAGGTGGAGCGTGGCCTTGGTGAACTGCGGAGAGCCGAGCACGAGGTTCTCGCTGCCCATCTGGAGCGGGTAGAGGCCGAGGGCGGCGAAGAGGTACCACGCCGAGGTCTCGCCGTTGTCCTCGTCACCGGCGTAGCCCTGCCCGATCTCGGAGCCGGTGTACATCCGGCGCAGCGTCTCGCGGACGACCTCCTGCGTCTTCCAGGGCTGGCCGGTGTAGCTGTACATCCACGGGATGTGGTGGCTGACCTGGTTGGAGAAGCCCCACTGCCCCATGCGTACGTCCCGGGCCTCACGGATCTCGTGGATGATGCCGCCGTAGGAGCCCGGGTACTCCCCCGTCTCCGGCGTGGAGAAGAAGGTGTCCAGCTTCTTCGCGAGCCCGCCGCGACCGCCGTAGAGGTTGGCCAGGCCCTGGCCGTCCTGCGGGGTGTGGAACGCGAAGTTCCACCCGTTGGTCTCGGTGTAGTCGTGGTCGCTGCCCCAGATCAGAGGGTTGTAGTCGGCCGGCGACTTCTTGAAGGTGCCGTCGGCGTTGCGGCCCTGGAAGAAGCCCACCTTGGTGTCGAAGGTGTTGACGTAGTTGCGGGCCCGGCCGAGGAAGTACTCCGACTCCTCCTTCAGCCGTTTCCTCTCGGCGCGGGAGATCCCGTCGCGCTTGGCGAGCTTCGCGGCCATGTTCCCGATGCCGTAGTCGTTGATGTAGCCCTCGAGCCCCCAGGAGACGCCCTCGCTCACGGCCGCGGGCGTGTAGCCGAGGAACACCGAGTTCTGCATGCCCTTGCGGCCCACGTTGGAGTTGGTCGCGGAGCCCGGGGGCCGGACGGTGGCGTTCTTCACCGCGGCCGCATAGGCGGCCTCGGCGTCGATCCCCTCCACGCCCTTGACGTACGCATCGGCGAAGGAGACGTCCGAGCTGGTGCCGGTCATCAGGTTGGCGTAGCCCGGCGAGGACCAGCGCGAGATCCAGCCGTTGTCCTTGTACTGCTGCACGAAGCCGTTGACCATCTCGGCCGCCTGGCTCGGCTCCAGGAGCGAGTAGGCCGCCCAGGTGGTGCGGTAGGTGTCCCAGAAGCCGTTGTTCACATAGACCTTGCCGTCCACGATGTCGGCCCCGGTGTGGGTGGGCGTGGTGCCCGGCGGGTTGGTGTCACCGGATGTCGACTGGACGGCATGCTTCCAGACCGGCTCGTCGGCGGTGCCGGTGTTCTCGTGACCCGAGTTGGGGTAGAGGAAGAGCCGGGCGAGGTTGGAGTAGACGGTCGTCTTCTGGTCCTTGGTCGCGCCCTGGATGTCGAGGACGTCGAGCTTGTCCTGCCACAGCGCCTTGGCGTCGTCCTTGACCGTCTCGAAGTCGTCGTCGGCGATCTCGAGCTCGAGGTTCTTCCGAGCCTGGTCGACGCCGATCAGGCTCGTGGCGATGCGCATCGTCACCGTCCTGTCCGCGCCGGCGTCGAACTCGAGATGACCCTGTACGTTCGGGCGCTCGCCGGTGGCGTACTTGCCGCCGCCGGTGACGGGCTGGTCGAAGGTCGCGTAGACGTACATCCGGGTGGCGCCGTTCGACAGCCCGCTGCGGGTGTCGGTGAAGCCCTGCAGCGTCCCGGCGGCCGGGTCGAGGCTCAGCCCGCCGTCGTTGTTGACGTTGTCGAAGATCAGGCTCGCATCGTCGCCGGGATAGGTGAACCGGAACATCGCCGCGTGGTCGGTCGGTGCGATCTCGGCTCGCTGACCGTTGTCGAAGTCGACCTTGTAGTAGTAGGGCCGCGCGGTCTCGTTGGCATGCTCGAAGGTGAGCCTGCGCGCGCTGCGGCCCGGGTCAGGGGTGCCCTCGGCGGCCGACGGCATCACCTGGAAGGTCTGCCGGTCGCCCATCCACGGGCTGGTCTCGTGGCTCAGCGTCAGCGCCTGCAGGCTCGTCCGGTTCTGGGCGTCGTTGTCCTGGTGGTAGCGGTAGAACCACGACAGCGAGCCGGCGTTGGTCATCGGCGCCCAGAAGTTGAAGCCGTGCGGGACCGCGGTCGCGGGGATGTTGTTGCCTCGCGAGAAGCTGCCGCTGGACTGGGTGCCACGGGTGGTGACGGCGTAGTCGACGCGGCTGGTCCCCTCCGGCGCCTCCGGGGACGCGGTGATCTCGATGTCGTCGTACCAGCCACGGAACTTCGTCGGGCCGCTCGGGGCGTCGACGGCGACCAGGATCCGGTCGATCGTCCTGCCCGCCGCGACCTCGCCGATGACGGAGGTCTTCTTGTTCCACTGGTTGGTGTAGAGCGACTTCGACTCACCCTGGCCCTCCGGCGACAGTACGTAGCCCTGCGCGTCGAGCGCGCCCAGCTCCGAGAGCAGGGTGCCGTCGGTGAAGGCCATGTCGACGGCCGTGTAGGTGCTCGGGTAGCTCAGGTCGCCCTCGATGAACTCCGGGAAGACCAGGTAGGACAGCTCGGTCTCCTTGCCGACCGGGATGTCGACGTCGAAGACGCGGTTGTAGGAGTGGCCCTTGTCGGCGGTGATCTTGCCGGCGTACTCGAAGGCGTGCACTCCGGTGAAGCCGACCTTCGACTTCGCGGCGTACGCCGTGGCGGGGCCGTCGTCGGGGTGGCTCGTCATGTTCTTCAGCGGCGGCGGGGGCTCGGAGCCGTCGGAGAGCTGCCACTCGGCGAGCTGGATGATGCCGCCGCCCTGGTTGGCGGAGATGTCGATGCGGTAGTGGGAGTACGCCTGCGGGGAGGCGATCTCGAACTCTCGGGTCTGGAAGCGCTCGTCCCAGGACTGGCCGGTGCGCGAGTCGAGGGTCGTCCAGGCCTGGCCGTCGGTGGAGCCCTGGACCACCCAGTTCTTCGGGTCACGCTCGGCGGCGTCGTTGGCCGAGGTCAGGGCGTACCTGACGACGCTGACGGGCTGGTCGAGCTCGATCTGCACCCAGCCGGTGGTCGCGAAGGTGAGCCATTTGGTGTTGATGTCGCCGTCGACGAGCTCGGCGGCGCCCTCACCCGAGCCGCTGTTCTCGCCGCTGGCGGTGACGCCGGTGATGTGCTCGGAGATGTCGCCGGGGATGCCGAAGGGGTCGGGTCCGGTGACGCCCGCGGTGCGGGGGTTGCCGTCGTCGTCGGTGTCGACGAGGTCGGCCCAGCTGGGCTGCGGGTCTTCCTCCTCGAAGGAGGTCGCCCAGTCACCGCCCTCGGCGGACTGCTGGGGGTCGGCCGTGTCGCTCTTCGGGGCGGTCGGTTCGGGTGCCTCGGGGGTGGCGAGCGCGGGTGCGGTGCCGCTCATCGCGACCATCAGCGCCGCCGTCGCGGCGATCATCGCGGCCAGGCGGGCCCGGCCTCTCTTTCTGCGTGGTACGTCCCAACGATGCATCGGTGTGATCTCCTTCACATGGGGGCCACCCCAGATGGAACCGTGAGATGACAACGTTGTCAACGGCGTTTGGGAAGGCTTTACGCGAGCGCCTCCGGGATTCCGCGCAACTTGTGCCGACACACGGGAAGAATCGAGACATCGTTGTCGCGCTCGGATCGACGTCTACGCTGAGCACGTGGCATCACCCTCGTCCGAGCAGACCCGTCAGCAGCGCCGCCCGACCATGAAGGACGTCGCGGCGTCGGCCGGAGTGAGCCTGAAGACCGTCTCGCGGGTGGTCAACGGCGAGTCGAACGTCAACGACGACCTACGCGCGGCCGTGCTCGAGGCGATCGCCGCGCTCGGATTCCGGCGCAACGCCAGCGCTCGTGAGCTCCGGCAGGGACGGTCGGGCACCGTCGGGCTGCTGCTCGAGGACGTCGCCGACCCGTTCTACTCGATCCTGTCCCGCGCGGTCGAGGAGATTGCGCGCGATCACGGGACGATGGTCTTCGCCGGATCCTCGGCCGAGGACGCCGACCGGGAGCGCGAGCTCGCTCTCGCCTTCTGCGAGCGGCGCGTCGACGGGCTGATCGTCGTACCGGCCGGCACCAGCCACTCCTACCTCCTCCCCGAGATGCGGGCCGGCATCCCGGTCGTGTTCGTCGACCGCCCGCCCGGGGACATCGAGGCCGACATGATCCTCACCGACAACCGCGGTGGCAGCCGGCGCGGCGTGGAGCATCTGCTCTCCCACGGACATCGCCGCATCGGCTTCATCGGCGACGCGCCGGAGATCTACACCGCCGGCGAGCGCCTGCGCGGCTATCGCGACGCGCTCGAGACCGCAGGAATCCCCTTCTCCGACGATCTCGTCACGCAGGCACCCCCATCACCCGTGTCGACAGCCGACGCACTGGACCGGCTGCTCGACGGACCGTCACCGGCGACGGCACTGCTGTGCGGCAACAGCCGCACCACCGTCAGCGTGCTCCGCGAGCTCGCCCGGCGATCGACGCGACTGGCCCTGGTCGGGTTCGACGACGTCGAGCTCGGCGATCTCCTCCAGCCGGGACTCACCGTCGTCGCCCAGGATCCCGGAGCCATGGGCGCGGCCGCCGCGCGGCTCCTCTTCCAGCGAATCGCCGGCGACACCGCGGGGCCGCCCCAGACGGTCACCATCGGCGCCAGGCTGATTCCCCGGGGCTCCGGAGAGCTCCCGGTTCCCTGAGTCTGGGGAAATCTGCTGCGCAGGCCTGGGTTTTAAAGTCTAGTGGCCTAGTATGGTTACGTGCCTTGTCGTGACCGCTACGGATACGCGCTGACCACCAGTGACGAAGCTGCCCTGGCCTACTCCCAGGGGCTGCTCGACGTGCTTCGTCTACGGGACGGCGCCCTCGCCTCCTTCGCGGCCTCGATCGTCCTCGACCCGACGTTCGCGCTCGGGCACGCCGCGCTGGCACTGCTCGGCCACGAGATGTGCGCGCCGGTCGACGTCGGCGCTCGGCTGAAGCAGGCTCGGCTGCACGCCCGTCGGGGGACCGAGCGCGAGCGCAGCCACGTCCATGCGGTCGAGGCTCACATCGGCGGCAACCCGCGGCCGCTGATCGACCACCTGGCAGCCTTCCCTCGAGACGCGCTGTTGCTCTCGACCGCGGTGCCGACCATCGCCTTCGCCGGGGCCACCGAGGTGCCTGAGGAGGCGTGGGCGATCGTCGAACGCGCCCGGCCCGCCTACGGTGACGACTGGTGGTTCGCCGGCCTGCTCGCATTCGTACGCCAGGAGCAGCGCCGCTTCGACGACGCGATGTCGCTCTCCTGTGCCTCGCTGGCGGTGGAGCCCGGCGCCGGCCACTCCGCTCACGCCCGCGCACACGCCCACTACGAGACCGGCGATCACGAGGCCGGTCTCACCTGGATGTCCTCGTGGGTGCTCGGCGACGGCGCCCAGATCGACTCACTGTCCCACTTCTCCTGGCACGCCGCGCTGCACGAGCTCTCGCTGGGCGACCTGGAAGCCGTACGCCGCCGCTACGAGACCCAGCTCCAGCCCGGCCACGCGCTGGGCTGCCGGGCGCTGGTCGACTCCGGCTCGTTGCTCTTCCGGTGGGCGCTCACACCGGGTGCTCACGACGTGCCTGACATTGCCGAGGTCGTACGCGTCACCGGCCGCGAGACCATGATCCGCCCCGCCACCCCGTTCCTGGCGATGCACACCGCGGTCACCCACCTCGCCACCGGAGACGCCGGTGCGCTCGACGAGCTGAGGTCGTGGGCCGCCGGACACGTACATCCGACCATGGCCACGGTCGTCTCCCCGCTCGCCGAGGCGCTGGGGATGATGGCCCGCGGCGAGAATACGGCTGCGGCCGACCGGCTCGCCGCGCTAGCGCCGTCGATCCGCCGTCTCGGCGGCTCCGACGCGCAGCGCGAGATCATCGAGGAGGCCCGTATCGCCGCCCTGCTCCGCGCCGACCGCTGGGACGAGGCCCGGGTGCTGCTCGACGCTCGTCTCGACCGACGTCGCTCCCCGCGCGACGAGCTGTGGCGGGCACAGGCCCTCGCACGCGCCTAGCCATTCCTGCCGAAACGTCACTTACGCAGGTCGAGTGGGCAGCGGCGTGACGTGTCAGCCTGCAGAGCTGACGCCTCGATCTGTGCGCGTGACGCCTCGGCCTGCGGGGGCGACGTCTCGACGAGGTTGGCTCAGCTGGGAACGATCTCGCCGTCGGTGACCTCGAAGGCGACCTCCTCCAGGGCACTCGTCGCCGGGCCCTGCGTCACCGACCCGTCCTCGATCGAGAACCGGCTGCCGTGACACGGGCAGTCGATGGTGCCACCAGCGACCTTCGTGACCGCGCAGCTGCGATGGGTGCAGACTGCGGAGAAGACCTTGAACGTGCCCTCGGTCGGCTGAGTGGCCACCAGGTTGCGGTCGGCGACGATCACTCCCCCGCCGACCGGGACCTCGCTGGTCGCGACCAGCGGGCCGCTGCCACCTGACCCGCCGTCACCCGAGGAGCCGGTGTCGCCGTCACCGCTGCCGCATGCTGCCAGGAGAGGGACGCCGACCGCGGTCACCGCGGTGCCTGTGACGACCTTCCGCCGGGTGATTCGAGATTCACTCATGCCGCCCAGAATAGGCGCGTCGGCAGCGGACGTCCCTCGCCGAGCGCAAACCGTCGGGCAAATCTCGATCCCGGGTCAGGACGCGCTGACCTTCTTCCGCGTCGCCGGCTTCTTCTTGGCCGCCGTCTTCTTGGCCGCCGTCTTCTTGGCCGCCGCCTTGGTCGGCTCCGCCTTCGCCTTCACCGGCTTGTCCGGCGGCTGCTCGGCGGCCTTGCCGTCGAGCAGCGGGGCGAGGAAGCCGCCGGTGTGGCTGCCAGGGGTCTCGGCGACGGTCTCGGGAGTGCCCTCGGCGATCACCGTGCCGCCACGGTTGCCGCCCTCCGGACCCATGTCGATGATCCAGTCGGCGGTCTTGATCACGTCGAGGTTGTGCTCGATCACCAGCACCGTGTTGCCCTTGTCGACCAGCGAGGAGAGCACGCCGATGAGCTTGCGGATGTCCTCGAAGTGGAGGCCGGTCGTCGGCTCGTCGAGGACGTAGAGCGTCTTGCCGGTCGAGCGCTTCTGCAGCTCGGCGGAGAGCTTGACCCGCTGCGCCTCACCGCCCGACAGGGTGGTCGCCGGCTGCCCCAGGCGCACGTATCCCAAGCCGACCTCGACCAGGGTCTTCATGTGCCGCGCGATCGCGGGCACCGCGGCGAAGAACTCCACCGCTTCCTCGATCGGCATGTCGAGCACCTCGGCGATCGACTTGCCCTTGTAGTGCACCTCCAGCGTCTCGCGGTTGTAGCGCGCGCCGTGGCAGACCTCGCACGGGACGTACACATCGGGGAGGAAGTTCATCTCGATCTTGATCGTGCCGTCACCCGAGCAGGCCTCGCAGCGGCCGCCCTTGACGTTGAACGAGAACCGGCCCTGCAGGTAGCCCCGCATCTTGGCCTCCGGGGTGGAGGCGAAGAGCTTACGGATGTGGTCGAAGACCCCGGTGTAGGTGGCCGGGTTGGACCGCGGCGTACGCCCGATCGGGGACTGGTCGACGTGGATCACCTTGTCGACGTTGTCCAGGCCGGAGATCTTGGTGTGCCGACCCGGAACGGTGCGGGCGCGGTAGAACTCCTTGGCCAGGGCGGTGTAGAGGATGTCGTTGACGAGCGTCGACTTGCCCGAGCCGGAGACGCCGGTGACCGCGAGGAAGAGCCCCAGCGGGAAGGTGACGTCGATGTCCTTGAGGTTGTTCTCCTTGGCACCGTGGACGGTCAGCTCGCGCCCGGCGGTGCGGGGGCGCCGTACGGCCGGGACCGCGATCTCGCGTCGACCCGCCAGATACTGACCGGTCACGGAATGCTCGTTGGCGAGCAGGTCCTCGACCGTGCCTGAGTGGATCACCTGACCGCCGTGCTCGCCGGCCCCGGGGCCGATGTCGACGACCCAGTCGGCGACCTTGATGGTGTCCTCGTCGTGCTCGACGACGATCAGGGTGTTGCCGAGCCGCTTGAGTCGCTCGAGGGTCTCGATCAGCCGGTGGTTGTCGCGCTGGTGCAGGCCGATGGAGGGCTCGTCCAGCACGTAGAGGACGCCGACGAGACCGGACCCGATCTGGGTCGCCAGCCGGATCCGCTGGGCCTCACCGCCGGAGAGCGACCCCGAGGGTCGCTCCAGGGAGAGGTAGTCGAGGCCGACGTCGAGGAGGAAGCGCAGCCGCGCCTGGATCTCCTTGAGGACCTGCTCGGCGATCTGCCGCTCCCGGCCGCTGAGCTCGACCTGGTCGAGCCAGTCCGCGGCCTCGTTGATCGGTAGCGCGCACAGCTCGGCGATGTTGAGACCGCCCTCACTCCGCTCCCCCAGCGTCACCGAGGTCGAGACGGGCTTGAGCCGGGTGCCCTTGCAGGTCGGGCACGGCACCTGGCGCATGTAGCCCTCGAAGCGCTCGCGGGTGGTGTCGGACTCGGCCTCCTTGTGGCGCCGCTCCACCCAGCGGC
This sequence comes from Nocardioides sp. NPDC058538, assembly GCF_042719275.1. NCBI lineage: Bacteria > Bacillati > Actinomycetota > Actinomycetes > Propionibacteriales > Nocardioidaceae > Nocardioides > Nocardioides sp. NPDC058538. The sequence continues at coordinate 26,881 of NZ_JBHXNY010000033.1, forward strand.
GTACGCCCTCGAACTCGGCGTCATAGGAACGGCGACGGCCGTAGCGGTTGACCGAGACGACGTGCACCTTGCGTCCGTGACCGTCGAGGATCGCCTTCTGCCCGGCGGCCGGGATGCCGTCCCAGGGGGTGTCCAGGTCGAAGCCGAGCTCACCACCGAGGGCCTCCAGGAGGCGCAGGAAGTATTCGGCGACGTGGGCCTGGGACCAGGGCTGCAGCGCGCCTTCGGCGAGGGTGGCTGCCGGGTTGGGGACGACCAGCTCGGGGTCGACCTCCATCCGGGTGCCGAGGCCTGTGCAGGCCGGGCATGCACCGAAGGGCGAGTTGAAGGAGAACGAGCGCGGCTCGAGCTCGTCGGTGTCGAGCAGGTGGTCGTTGGGGCACGACATCCGCTCGGAGAACTTCATCTGCTCGCCAGTGTCGACGAAGTCGAAGACGACCAGGCCGCCGGCCAGCTCCAGCGCGGTCTCGACCGAGTCGGTCAGCCGCCGCTTGGAGGACTCCTTGACCGCGAGCCGGTCGATGACCACCTCGATGGTGTGCTTCTTCTGCTTCTCGAGCTTCGGCGGCGCGTCGAGCTGGTGGGTCTCGCCGTCGACCCGCACCCGGGAGTAGCCCTGCTGCTGCAGCTGGCTGAAGAGCTCGACGTACTCCCCCTTGCGCGCCCGGATCACCGGGCTCAGCACCTGGAAGCGGCGCCCCTCCTCCAGCGTGAGCACGTGGTCGACGATCTGCTGCGGCGTCTGCCGCTCGATCGGCGCACCACAGGTCGGGCAGTGCGGACGGCCCGCGCGCGCGTAGAGCAGACGCAGGTAGTCGTAGACCTCGGTGATGGTGCCGACCGTCGAGCGGGGGTTCTTCGAGGTCGACTTCTGGTCGATCGAGACCGCCGGGGAGAGCCCCTCGATGAAGTCGACGTCGGGCTTGTCCATCTGACCGAGGAACTGTCGAGCGTAGGCCGACAGCGACTCGACGTAGCGACGCTGGCCCTCGGCAAAGATGGTGTCGAACGCGAGGCTCGACTTCCCACTTCCGGACAGGCCGGTGAACACGATCATCGAGTCCCGAGGCAGGTCGAGGGAGACATCCTTCAGGTTGTGCTCCCGGGCTCCCCGGATGATCAGCTGCTGCTCCGCCACGTTCTTTCCTCGTCCAGTGCTTATCGCATCGCGCTACTGCGTCGAACAGATGTTCGCATCATACGACGCCGGGAAGACTCCCAGACGGCACCCTCTCACGGAGCACCGACATTTTACTTCTGGTCGTGTCCGACGTGCTTGCATAGACGCATGAGCGATGCCACTACCACTTATACAGGCGCGGTGAAATCGGGCGGCCCGGCCGACGTACGCGAGCTCGGCCGACTGACCATCACGAAGGTCGCCGTCGACGCCCAGATGTCCAACAACTGCTACCTGCTGCGCTGCCGGACGACCGGCGAGCAGCTTCTCATCGACGCCGCTGCCGAGCCGGAGACCCTGCTCCCCCTCATCGGCAAGGAGCTGGCCACCGTCGTCACCACCCACCAGCACTGGGACCACCACCGAGCCCTGGCCGACGTCACCGCTGCGACCGGCGCCGCCACGCTCGCCGGAGAGCCCGATGCCGCCGCGATCACGGAGGCCACCGACGTACCGATCTCTCGCGCGCTCGCCCACCAGGACACCGTCACCGTCGGCGACTGCACCCTCGAGGTCATCGCGCTGCGCGGGCACACGCCCGGATCGGTCGCCCTCGTCTACCGCGACCCCGAGGGCACGCCTCATCTGTGGACCGGCGACAGCCTCTTCCCGGGCGGCGTCGGAAACACGCAACAGGATCCCGTACGTTTCACCCAGCTGCTCGACGATGTCGAGGAGCGCATCTTCGCCACCCTCCCCGACGAGACCTGGTTCTACCCGGGCCACGGCGACGACTCCACGCTGGGCGCCGAGCGTCCGCACCTCGCCGAATGGCGCGAGCGAGGATGGTGACTACGGCTCCGTAGTCGGGGTCACGGTCTCCGTCGGCGTCGGATCAGTGGTCGGATCAGCCGACTCGGTCGGCTCGGCGGTCGGCTCCGGTTCCGTCGTGAGCGTGGGCCTGGAGGTGGGCGTCGAGCCACCGGTCTCGGCGGGCTCGTCCGGGTCACGCGACGCCCTCGGCCGGGTCGGGTCGCCGGCCGTGGAGGGGTCCGTCTCCCCGGGTCCGTACGTCGGGCCGTCGCGATCGACCCCCACGCCATGCGGACGCGACGAATAGCCGGCAGAGGGCTCCTTCGACGGCTTCGAGCCGGGCGGCGGCAACGGATCGACATCGGGATAGGTGTTCCCGACGTCCTCGAAACCCGTGACCGGGTCACGATCGGGTCGCTCGGCCTCCGCCAGGCCGGCGAGTAGAACGACCACCCCGAGACCGGTCACGACCGTGCCGGTCAGGATGCCTGCCACGGCGACCTGCTTGCTCTGCAACTCGACTCCCTGTGCCCGCCCCGCGCCTGGTGTGGCGCACAGCGTAGGGCAGCGATGCCTCGAGCGTTATCCACCCCGGGGCATCGCGGCACCTCACCCGGGAGCCCGGGTCAGTCGGTCGGGCTCTCGCTCGGCGACTCGCTGGGCTCGCTCGGCGACTCGGTCGGCTCGCTCGGCGACTCGCTGGGCTCGCTCGGCGACTCGCTGGGGTCGCTGGGGCTTTCGCTCGGTGACTCGCTGGGCTCGCCCGGCGACTCGGTCGGCCTGCCCGTCGGCCTCGAGTCCGACGGAACCTGAGTGGGTCGCGCCGGGACCGGGGACATCGACCCATCGGCCGACTCCTCGACCGACCGCGGGCTCGCCGGGACCGATTCAGCAACCTCAGGAACCTCGCCCTCCGGGCCCATCTGACTGGGCGGGCCAGCCTGCGACGGCGTCGAGGACGACTTCTCCAGCGGCGCCACCGGCGAGACCGGTGAGATCAGGCTGACGCCGGACTCGTCCGTGGCGTAATTGTGTCCTGGCTCTTCCGCTCCGGCGTTGCCGACGATCAGGCCACCAATCCCGATGCTCGTCATGGCCAGCCCCGTTGCCATTCCAGCCAAGGCGATCTGCTTGCGATGCAACACGATTCCCCCGTGATACCAATGACTCGACAAGTTCTCTGGTCGTGCACAGTAGACCTACAAAGGTCGAAACTGTGCGACCACTATCGGAGTGTCGAGCCTCCTTGGCAAGTCCTTGTCATCTATCGTTCGACCGATATAACCCCTGGTAGGACCTCTGTTCGCCCGGCGCGAACGCCGCGTTCCGCCGTCCTGGGCAGCGCTAGTGTGTTGGCATGGGCGAAGTGATCAGGTTTCCCGGCCATCCGTTGCCGGACCACGACAAGCCGGCACCGCTGTGGCGTGAGGCCGCCGGCCAGGTGATCCGCGAGGAGCGGTCCCGCCAGGAGCGCACGCTTGCCGACGTCGCCGGCGACGCCGGTGTCTCGACGCAGTATCTCTCCGAGATCGAGCGCGGCCGCAAGGAGCCGAGCTCCGAGGTGCTCGAGGCGGTCGGGGGCGCGCTGGGCCTCGGCCTGGTCGACCTCACCGAGCGGGTCACCCGCACGCTGCGCGCGGGCGCCCGCCCGTCCGGCCCCATGGCTCTCGCCGCCTGACCCGGCCGGAGGTCACACCGAAGCGAGCTTGCGGCTCTCCAGCACCGCGTCCGCCAGTCCGTACGCCACCGCCTCCTCGGCCCCGAGGACGAGGTCGCGTTCCGTGTCGAGGTGGATCTGGTCGGTGCCGTGGCCGGTGTGACGCGCCAGCAGCGTGTCCATCTCGGCTCGCACCCGGCCGATCTCCTTCGCCGCGACCTGCAGGTCGGTGACATCGCCCCGCTGACCGTCCTGGCCCGGCTGCTGCAGCACGACCCGCGCGTGCGGGAGGACCGTACGCCGCCCCGGCTCCCCCGCTGCCAGCAGCACCGCCGCGGAGCCCGCCGCCTGACCCACGCAGGTGGTCGCCACCGGAGAACGCAGGAACTGCATCGTGTCGTAGATGCCCAGCATCGCGGTCGGGTCGCCGCCGGGAGAGTTGAGATAGAGCTCGATCTGCGTGTCGGGCGCGTCCGACTCCAGGTGGATCAGCTGCGCGATGACCACGTTGGCGACGCCATCGTCGATCGGCGTACCGAGATAGACGATGCGGTCCGAGAGCAGGCGGCTGTAGACATCGAGCGCCCGCTCGCCACGTGGGGTCTTCTCGATGACCGAGGGAATCGTGTAGGAGCTCATCGGGCACTCCCCGCCGAGGTGAGACCGAACGCGGCGCTGCGCTGCTGCACCGGCGTCACCGACTGCACGTCGTTGAGCACCTCGTCCACGAACCCGTACTCGCGCGCCTCCTCGGCGGTGAACCACCGGTCGCGCAGCGAGTCCTGGTCGATCTGCTCCACGCTCTGACCGGTGTGGGCGGCGGTGATCCGGAGCATCTGCTCGGTCATCCGTGCCAGCCGCGCGGCCTGCACCTCGATGTCGGCCGCGGAGCCGCCGATCCCCGCGGATCCCTTGTGCAACAGCACCTCGGTGTGCGGCAGGACGTAGCGCTTGCCCGGCGTGCCGGCGGTGAGCAGGAACTGCCCCATGCTCGCCGCCATCCCCATCCCCAGCGTGGAGACGTCGTTGGGGATCAGGTGCATCACGTCGTAGATCGCCATCCCGGCCGTCACCGAGCCGCCGGGTGAGTTGATGTAGAGGGAGATATCGCGGTGTGGGTCCTCGGCGCTCAGCAGGAGCAGCTGCGCGCAGATGCGGTTGGCGATCGCGTCGTCCACCTCCTGGCCGAGCACGATGATCCTCTGGTTCTGCAGTCGCGCCGTGAGCTGCTCGTCGAGCGGCCCGGCCGTGATGGGTGTCTGGGTCATGTCTTCGACTCTGAAGGACTCCCCCGCCACGTACCAGCGAATCTGCCGTAGGCAGATCTGCCCACAGCAGCAGAACACCAGCCACCCGATAGGCGGTGTCGATAGGTTGGGGCCGTGCGCTGCGTGATTCTCGACGACTATCAGGACGTGGCGAGGACGTACGCCGCATGGGACTCTCTCGATGGGGTCGAGGTGATCTCGCTGACCGAGCACTTCGGGCCGGACGCCCTGGTCCGGGCGCTCGAGGGTGCTGAGATCGTCGTCGCGATGCGGGAGCGTACGCCGTTCCCGGCCGCCGTCCTGGAACGGCTGACAGACCTGAAGCTGCTGGTCACGACCGGGATGCGCAACGCCTCGATCGATCTCGCCGCGGCGGCCCGGCTGGGGATCAACGTGTGTGGCACCCCGTCGAGCCCGCATCCGCCGGTCGAGCTGACCTGGGCGCTGATCCACGCGCTGACCCGCCACGTCGTGACCGAGGCGACCGGTCACGGCTGGCAGCGGACCGTCGGGAGCGACCTGCACGGCCGGACGCTCGGCGTGCTCGGGCTCGGCAAGATCGGTGCCCGGGTCGCGGCCGTCGGCCAGGCGTTCGGGATGGACGTGGTCGCCTGGAGCCCCCACCTCACCGCCGAGCGCGCCGAGCCGCTCGGGGTGCGCGCGGTCGACAAGGCGACCCTGTTCGAGACCAGCGACATCGTCTCCCTCCATCTCGTCCTGTCGGAGACCACGCGACACACCGTCGGACACGCCGACCTGGCCTCGATGAAGCCGACCGCCCACCTGGTGAACACCTCGCGCGCCGGGCTGGTCGACACCGAGGCGCTCATCGCCCACCTCGGCTCCGGCACGATCGCCGGAGCGGGCCTGGACGTCTTCGACGTCGAGCCGCTGCCCGCCGACGACGTGCTGCGCCATCTCCCGAACGTCGTCGCGACGCCGCACCTCGGCTACGTCACCGAGGACAACTACCGCCGCTTCTACGGTGGCGCCGTCGAGGACATCGCCGCCTGGCTTGCCGGTGACCCGCTCCGCACCCTCCTGCCGAAGGACCCTGATGCCTGACCCGATCCAGCTCGCCGCCGATCTGGCACCGACCGGAACCCTGCGCGCCTCGATCAACCTCGGCAACCCGGTCCTCGCCCAGGGCACGCCCGAGGCGCCGAGGGGGGTCACCGTGGACATCGCCCGGGAGCTGGCGCGCCGGCTCGGCGTACCGGTCGCCTTCCAGTGCTTCGACGCCGCCCGCAAGTCCTTCGAGGCGCTGCTGACCGGGGCCGCCGACGTCGCCTTCCTCGCGGTCGAGCCCGCCCGGGCCGCCGAGGTCGAGTTCACCGCGCCGTACGTCCTCATCGAGGGCGTCTACGCCGTCGCGGCCGACTCCCCGATCCGGACCGCGGACGACATCGACCGCCCGGGCGTTCGGGTCGGAGTGAAGGAGGGCTCGGCCTACGACCTCTTCCTGACCCGCACTCTGGAGAACGCCGAGGTCGTCCGCGGCGCCGACGGGATCGACGCCTTCCGCGAGCAGGGTCTCGACGTCGCCGCCGGGATCCGGCAGCCCCTCACCCGGCACGTCGCCGCCGACCCCGGTCTGCGGCTGGTCGAGCCGCGGTTCATGCAGATCCGCCAGGCCGTGGCGGTCGCGCGAGATCACTCGCCTGCCACCGTGAGCTTCCTGCACGAGCTGGTCGAGGACCTGAAGGCGAGCGGCCGGATCGCCGAGTCGCTGGCCAGCTCGGGGCAGGACGCGTCGGTCGCTCCCTGATCAGCGAGGGCTGCGCCGGACGTACGGCGTGGTCGTGCCGACCTTTACCAGCCCCGAGCGCTCCAGGATCGGCCGGGAGAACTCGGTGGAGTCGCTGTGGATGTAGCGCCTGCCCCGGGCGATGGCGGTCCGTGCTCGAGCGGCGGTGAGGGCGCGGTAGATGCCGCGGCCGCGCCACTTCTCCAGCGTCGCTCCGCCCCAGATGCCGGCGAACTCCGTTCCCGGCACCATGTCGATACGGCCGGCACTGACGATCTCGCCGTCCGCCTCTGCGACCCACATCTCGCTCTCCCCCGCCGCGATCCCACCCAGCTGGCTCTCAACTCGAGCCTCCGAGGCCGGAGAGCCGAAGACGCTGTCCTGCACGATGCTGGCGGCGCGTACGTCCTCCTCGCTGGTGATGGCACGCAGGCCGACCTCGTCGGGCAGCGGCACGTCGACGGCCAGCAGCCGGGCCTCGCCGATCATGATCGACTCCGGCTCCTCGTCCACGAAGCCGTGCCGCAGCAGTGTCTCGTGGAGCCCCGGGGCGTGGTCGTGGCCGCGGGTCTTCCATTCGACCTCCTCGATCGCCGGGTCTGCGTCGAAGTGCGCCACCGCCGCGGCGACCAGCTCCTCGATCCCGGCCGCGTCTGCCCCGTCGAGATCCTGGTAGGAGATGAATCCGCGCCCACCACCGAAGGTCGCCAGGCGCAGCGGTCCGTGCCGGGTCACCGACACCGCCCCGGAGGTCTCGGCATCGGTTCGCAGCTGTTCGTCATAGGCCTTCAGCACGGCGAGAAACCTACGCCGAAGTCGTACGCCGAAGCATGTAGTTATCGGGCCGCCGGCTCCGTTCCCCTCGTGAATGGCGCTTACAAGGAGCGCCCGAAGTGGAAGGGTGAGGACATGCCTCGCTACCTGATGATCCTCGACTACCAAGCTGGCAACGACGAGACTCCCGGCGGCATGGCCGGGTGGAAGCCGGAGGAGGTGCAGGGTCACATGAGCTACTACGAAGCGCTCAACAAGGCCCTCACCGAGTCCGGCGAGTTGGTGCACGTCGAGGCCCTGACGCCGCCCGACCAGGCGTTCGTGGTGACCTCCGACGGCACCGACGAGACCGTCACCGACGGGCCGTTCCAGGAGTTCAAGGAGTGGGTCGCCGGCTACATGATCATCGACGCCGAGACCCGGGAGCGCGCCCTCGAGATCGCCGGGCTCTACTCCGCGGCACCCGGCCCAGGCGGCCGGCCGATCGAGCAGCCGATCCAGGTGCGCCGGATGTACCACGGCACCGACGGCTCTTCGGTCGACGACACGATCGCCTTCGGCGAGGCGAGCATCGAGTGACCGAGGCGTTGCCGGGTGACCTCTTGCGCGACCTCACTCCGCAGGTCGTCGCCGTGGTCACCCGGCGCTGCGGGGACTTCGACGCCGCGGAGGACGCCGTCCAGGAGGCGCTCGTCGAGGCCGTACGCACCTGGCCGGAGCGCGGGGTCCCGCAGAACGCTCGCGGCTGGCTGATCGCCACCGCGATGCACCGCCTCATCGACGCCAAGCGCAGCGAGTCGCGCCGCCGCGACCGCGAGCAGGCTGACCATATCGCCGAGCCCGAGGGGCAGGACGCCTCTGGAGCGGACCCGACCGCTTCGGGCTCCGCTTCAGCAGATGACTCCCTCGACGTACTCCTGCTCTGCTGTCATCCCAGCCTGACTCCGGCCTCGGCGGTGGCGCTGACCCTGCGCGCGGTCGGCGGGCTCTCCACGCGGGAGATCGCTAGCGCCTACCTCGTCCCGGAGAAGACGATGGCGCAGCGGATCTCCCGGGCGAAGGCCACGATCAAGGGGCGCTCGCTCGGGATCGACGGCGCCGCCGACCTCGCCGCGCGGATCCCGGCGATGATGAAGGTGCTCTACCTGCTCTTCAACGAGGGGTACGTCGCGACCGAGGGCGACCAGCTGCAGCGGGTCGACCTGTGCGCCGAGGCGATCCGGTTGACCCGCCTCGCCCGCTCCGCGCTTGCCAGGATGACGGGGAGCGCGCACGGCGAGCTCGGCGGTCTGCTCGCACTGATGCTGCTGCTCGATGCTCGCCGCCCCGCCCGGATCGACGCGCACGGCGCCGTGGTGCCGCTGGCCGACCAGGACCGGAGCCTGTGGCGTCACGAGGCCACCCGGGAGGGGGTCGCGCTGGTCGACGCCGTCATCGGCACCGGCCGGCCGGGGACCTACCAGATCCAGGCCGCGATCGCCGCGCTCCACAATCGCGCGCCCACCGCGGAGGCGACCGACTGGTTGCAGATCACCGCGCTCTACGGGTTGCTGGAGAAGGTCGCGCCCGGGCCGATCGTGACGCTCAACAAGGCCGTCGCGGTCGGGTACGCCGACGGCCCGGGTCCCGCGCTCGCGCTGCTCGACGAGCTCCTGCGCGACTGTGCTCAGAACGGCGCCGGTGGCTTCGCCGACCATCCACGCGTGCCCGCGGTGCGCGCTCATCTGCTGGAGCTCGCCGGCGACCTGGACGGTGCTGCCGCTGCGTACGATCTCGCCTCGGTGCGGGCCACCAACCTCGCCGAGCGCCGTTTCCTGACTTCGAAGGCGGCCGCGCTGCGCGATGCTCGCTGCTGAGGCACCGCTGAGTTCTACTGAGAACCGTTCTCAGGCTACGCTGGGCCTGTGATCGAACTGCGCACCCCGACCCAGATCGAGCAGATGAAGCCCGCCGGCCGATTCGTGGCCGATGTCCTGACCGCACTCCGCGAGCACGCTGCCGTGGGTGTCAACCTGCTCGAGCTCGACGAGCTGGCGCACAAGATGATCAAGGACCGCGGCGCGGAGTCCTGCTACATCGACTACCACCCGAGCTTCGGCGCGATGCCGTTCGGGAAGGTGCTCTGCACCTCGGTCAACGACGGCGTGCTGCACGGCCTGCCCTTCGACTACAAGCTGCAGGACGGCGACCTGCTCAGCGTCGACTTCGCGGCCAGCGTCGACGGCTGGGTCTCCGACTCGGCCCTCTCCGTCGTCGTCGGTACGCCCCGCCAGGAGGACCTCGACCTGATCGAGACCACCACCCAGGCACTCGCCGCCGGCATCGACGCCGCGCGCGCCGGCAACAAGGTCGGCGACATCTCTCACGCGATCGCCGGCGTCGCCCGCGCGAAGGGCCTCAAGATCAACACCCAGTTCGGCGGCCACGGCGTCGGCCGCACCATGCACGGCGACCCGCACATCGCCAACGACGGTCGGCCCGGCCGCGGCTTCAAGCTGCAGCCCGGTCTCGTCATCGCGATCGAGCCGTGGTTCCTGCACACCACCGACGAGATCTTCACCGACCCCGACGGCTGGACCCTGCGCAGCGCCGACGGCTCCCGTGGCGCTCACATGGAGCACACCGTCGCGATCACCGAGGACGGCCCGCTCATCCTCACCGCTCGCGACTGACCAACCCCTGCCGAGGCGTCAGGTACGTCGGCCGAAGCGTCACTACCGTCGGCCGACTGGGCAGCGGCTGACGTCTCGGCCTGCGCGGCTGACGTCTCGGCGCAGGGCGGCTGACGTCTCGGCGCAGGGCGGCAAAACAGAAGTCAGCCGCTGGCGTCTCGGGTCACCAGCGGCTGACAAGAAGAACGTTAGCCGACAGAGTCGAACGCGTGCAAGCACCTGCAATGCAGAAGACTGCAAATGATCCGACCGGGCTACTCGGACCACCCGAGAGGACTATGAGCGCGGGTTCTTCGAGCGCTGCGTACGCCGCGCGTCGCGCTGCCGCCGCAGCCGGCGCACCAGGACGCCGTCGTAAGCGAGCGCCTCGGGCCTGTCGATCACATCGTTGACGGCTCGGTGGTATTCGGCCGCGCTCATCCCGAGCTGCTCTCGGACCGCGTCGTCGCGGCCGGTGCCGGCCGACCACCACGAGCGCTCGAAGTCCAGCAGTCGCTTCTCGTTCTCGGAAAGACCCGGCTGCCCGTCGGCAGACCCGGGGCTGTGGGGCGCCTCGGTCATGCGTACATCATCCCAGGCGTGAAGGGCGCCCTCGAAACCGCCACGCGCCACCGTCTCGAACTACCCGGGATAGCCCATCTGGGCCATCTTCATAAAAGTGCAGATCAACTCTTTGAAGCTCGCCGGACCATCCGCTAATCTCTTCCATGTCAGCCGCTGGTGACCCGAGACGCCAGCGGCTGACTTCTATTTCGGCGGGTGTCACGCCTCCGCGGTGTCCTCACCGTGCGTCCCCGGACGCGGCGCCCAGGGCAGCTCCCTCGCGGCCCGCACGACGACCAGCCGGTCCCCACGTGACAGGGTGCCGACGACCGGGTCGAAGTAGCGGAAGACCTTCTCGTCGCGTACGACCGCGATCACCTGGTCGGCCAGCTGCTGCGGCTGCTTGCCGACCTCGTTGACCAGCAGGTCGCGCTCGGAGACCTCCAGGCCGGTGCCGGAGTTGAGCAGGTCCTCCATGACCGACCCCAGGGTCGGCGAGATGGTGGACAGACCCATCAGCCGGCCGACCGCGTCGGCGGAGGTGATCACCGAGTCGGCTCCGGACTGCTTCATCAACGGCGCGTTCTCGCGCTCGCGCGCGGCAGCGACGATCCACGCCTCGGGATTGATCTGCCGCACCGTCAGGATCGTGAGCACGTTGGAGTCGTCACGGTTGGTGGTGATGATGACCTGCTCGGCGTCCTTGACGCCCGCCCGCATCAGCACCTCGCGCCGGGTCGCATCGCCGGTGACCACCGCGATCCCGTCGGAGTGGGCATCCGAGCGAGCCACCGGGTCCGGGTCGACCACGACGAACTCCTCCGGATCCGCTCCGCTGCTGAGCAGCGTCTCCACGGCGCTACGGCCCTTGGTGCCGTAACCGACGACGACGATGTGCTGGGACATCTTCTTCCTCCAGCGAGCGACTCGGATGAGGTCACGGCCCTGCTTGGTGAGGACCTCGAGAGTGGTGCCGATCAACAGCACCAGGAAGGCGATGCGGGCCGGCGTGATGATGAACGCGTTGATCATCCGCGCGTGCGCCTCGACCGGGGCGATGTCGCCGTAGCCGGTCGTGCTCAGTGTCACCGTCGTGTAGTAGATGGCGTCGATCAGGCTGATCTGGCCGGTGGGGTCGTTGTTGTCGGCGTACGCGTCGCGGTCGAGATAGACCAGCAGGACCGTCCCGACCAGGATCGCCAGCGCGGCCAGCAGCCGCCGCCCGAGCTGCCACCACGGCGACCGCACTGTCTCAGGAAGAGCGACCTGCTCGACACCGGCCCACTTCGGGGTGAATGCAGATGTCTCGGACACATCTGTGACCCTATCCGCCGCGCTCTATCGTCTGTTGCATGAGTGCCTCCGACATCCGCCGTGTCACCAACCAGACGCCCGCGCTCGCGGGTCACAACGTGGTCACCGGGGATGCCGCGCTCTCGGCGGCGGTCCTGCGTCACGCGGGCGAGCAGACCCTCGACTCGCTCGTCCCATTGGGCGCCGAGGCCGGCACCGCCGAGGCGCAGGAGCACGGCCGTCTCGCCAACCGCTTCCACCCCGAGCTGGTCCCCTACGACCGCTACGGCAACCGGATCGACGAGGTCGCCTTCCACCCCTCCTGGCACTGGCTGATGGACAGGGCCGTCGGCCACGGTCTGGCCGCCACGCCCTGGGCCTTGGCCGAGAAGGGCGAGGAGCACACCCACGTACGCCGCGCCGCCGGGTTCCTGGCCTGGTCCCAGACCGAGCCCGGCCACCTGTGCCCGATCTCCATGACGTACGCCGCGGTCCCCGCGCTCCGCGCCGACGAGTCCGTCGCCGAGGAGTGGGTGCCGAGACTCGCCTCCACGACGTACGACTTCGGTCTCCGCGACCCCGCCGAGAAGCTCGGCGCCCTGGCGGGCATGGGGATGACCGAGAAGCAGGGCGGCTCGGACGTACGCCAGAACATCACCGAGGCGCATCCCGTCGGCGACAGCCTCTACGAGCTGCACGGGCACAAGTGGTTCACCTCGGCCCCGATGAACGACGTCTTCCTCGTGCTCGCCCAGGCGCCGGCTGGCCTGACCTGCTTCCTCCTCCCCCGTGTCCTTCCCTCGGGAGAGCGAAACCGCCTCGACGTGGTGCGGCTCAAGGACAAGCTCGGCAACCGCTCCAACGCCAGCTCCGAGCTCGAGTTCCGCGGCACCACGGCCTACCGGCTGGGCGAGGAGGGCCGCGGCGTACGCACCATCATCGAGATGGTCGCCGCCACCCGCCTCGACTGCGTGCTGGGCTCAGCCTCGCTGATGCGCCGGGCCGTGGCCGAGGCGAGCTGGCACGTCGCCCACCGCTCCGCGTTCGGCGGCGCCCTGGCCGACAGGCCGCTGATGCAGAACGTGGTCGCCGACCTGGCCGTCGAGTCCGAGGCGGCCACGACCCTGGCGATGCGCCTGGCCGCCGCCGTCGACCGACCCGACGACGAGCACGAGCGGGCCCTGCGCCGCATCGGCCTGCCGCTGGCGAAGTTCTGGGTCTGCAAGCGCACCCCGGCGATGGTCGCGGAGGCGCTGGAGTGCCTGGGCGGCAACGGCTACGTGGAGGAGTCGGTGATGCCGCTGCTCTTCCGCGAGTCCCCGCTCAACTCGGTCTGGGAGGGCTCCGGCAACGTCAACGCCCTCGACGTCCTGCGTGCCATCCAACGCGAACCCGGGGTTCTCGACGCGTGGATCACCGAGGTCGGCAGGGCCAAGGGCGCCGACCGGCGCTACGACCGCGCCGTCGACGCCACCCTCTCCCTGCTGGGCGAGTCGATGACCAGTCCCGAGGAGCTGGAGCGCTCAGCCAGGCGTCTGGCCGGAAGCATGGCCACCCTCCTCCAAGGGAGCCTCCTGGTCCAGCACGGCCCCGACGAGGTGGCCGACATCTTCTGCGCCAGCCGCCTGCCGGGCCACGGCGGGACGTACGGCATGCTCGCCGGCGGCGACCAGAGGGCGGTCGTGCAGCGGGCGACGCCGGCCCTGTAGAGGTGCCTGGACGCGCAACGGGCGCCATGTCTCGAAGGAGACATGGCGCCCGCCGCTTGCGGACCGGTCCTCAGCCCTTGACGGACCCGGCCGTGAGCCCACGGACGAAGTAGCGCTGCAGCGAGAAGAACACGATCAGCGGCACCGTCATCGTGATGAACGCACCAGCGGTGAGCAGGTGCCATTCCTGGCCACGGTCGCCGATCAGGTCACGCAACGTGATCGTGACGACCTCGTTGTCACCCGCCCCGAGGAAGATGAGCGCGACGAGAAGGTCGTTCCAGACCCAGAGGAACTGGAAGATCGCGAACGCTGCCAGCGCGGGCACCGACATCGGTACGATCAACCTCCAGAAGGTCTGGAAGTGCGAGGCCCCGTCGATCTCGGCCGACTCGATGATCTCCTGCGGCAGGCTCGACATGTAGCTGCGCAGGATGAAGACCGCCAACGGCATCCCGAACGCCGTGTGGGCCAGCCACACAGCGAGGAAGGTGCCGTTGAGGTCGTAGTCGCTGAACAAGCTGAGCAGCGGCACGAACGCCACCTGCAGCGGGACGACCAGCAACCCGACGATCAGCATGAACAGCACGTTGCGCCCCGGGAACCGCATGAACGTGAACGCGTACGCAGCGAACGCGGCGATCATGATCGGCAGCACCGTCGCGGGGACGGAGACGACGATCGAGTTCACGAAGGCGTTCGCCATCCCGCTCTCGAGGACCTGCGTGTAGCTGTCGAGGGTCCACTGGGAGAACGGGTCGGTGATGACCGTCCACCAGCCCGACGACTTCACGTCGGCCTCGTCGCGGAACGACGAGATCAGCAGACCCAGCGTCGGGATGAACCAGAGGACGCACAGCAGGACGATGCCTACACGAACAGCAACGCCGCCGAGGGTGAAGCTCCTCATCAACGGGCCTCCTGCTTCTTGAACTGGCGCATCTGGTAGATCATCACCGGGATCACGGCGATCATCAGAACGACCACCACCGCGGCCGCCCGGCCCGAGTCACCGAACTCGAAGAGCTCGACGAAGAAGGTGTTGGCCAGCACCGAGGTGCCCGAGCCGCCTCCGGTCATCACGTAGACGATGTCGAAGACCTTCAGGACCAGGATGAGGACGGTCACGAAGACCACGATCACCGTCGGCCAGATCTGCGGTACGACGACCTTGAAGAAGATCTGGATCTCGCTAGCCCCGTCGATGCGCGCCGCCTCCACGGTGTCCTCGGGGACGCCCTTGATCGCCGAGGAGAGCAGCACCATCGCGAACCCCGCCTGCAACCAGATCATGATGACGATCAGGAGCAGGTCGTTGAGGTTGTAGTCGGAGATCCGCAGCCAGGCGACCGGCTCGAACCCGAGACTCGTCGAGATCGCCGAGAGGAGCCCGATCTGCTTGTCGCCCTGCGCGAACCTGGTCGCGTAGACGAAGCCCCAGATCGTGCTCGCCCCGACGAAGCTGATCGCCATCGGCATGAAGATGACCGACTTCGCGACCCGCTCAGGGAACGCCTTGAGCTGGTCTGCCAGCACCGCCACGAGCAGGCCGACGATGACGCTCCCTGCCGGGACGATGAGGATCCAGAGCAGGTTGTTGACCAACGTGCCGATGAACTCATCGTCCCGGAAGAGCGACGTGTAGTTCCCGAACCCGACCCAGTTGATGCTGTTTTCATCGGCGAAGCTGTAGATCACCGTCATCACGGCCGGGTAGACCAGGAAGACGGTGACCACCAAGATGGCCGGGCCGATGAAGACGTACGGCTTGACCCGCCGTTCCCACTTGCCCGGCAGGAGGCCTGAGAGGAAGTTGAGCACCCAGTAGAGAGCAGCGGTGCCACCGACTCCCAGGACGATAGCTACCAGGCCGTTGAGGATCTTCAGATACGGATCATCGGTCATCCTCGCCAGCTCTCCTCGATCGCGTCGGCAGCCTCCTGAGCGCTCTTCTCACCTCCGACATAGGCGTTCATCTCGCTCCAGAACGTGCCGGCGCCGACCTGCGCGGGCATCAGGTCCGACCCGTCGAAGCGGAACGTGTCGGCGTCCTGCAGGAGCGTCGCGATCTCACCGAACATCGGGTCGGCGTACTGCGAGTTGTCGAACTCCGTGCTCGGCGAGAGCCAGCCACCGGCCTGGGCCCACTCGGCACCGAAGTCGGGCGACGCGAAGAACTCCATCAGCTCCACCACGTCGGTGTCGTTGGTGAAGGCGGTCGCCATGTCACCGCCGCCGAGGACCGGGTTGCCCTCGAAGCCGCCCTCCATGTTGCCCGGCAGCGCGAAGACGCCGACGTTGCCGGCCAGGTCCGCCTGGACGTCCTTCGGGAAGAAGGTGGTGATGAAGTTGGCCTGGCGGTGCATCTCGCAGCCCGGCTTGGCGTCGAAGAGCGGCAGCGGCGAGTCGCCGAAGGGCTCGCTCAGGGTGCCGTCGGCCCCGCCGCGTACGTTCTTCGGCTTGTTGATGATGTCGCCCATGGTCTCGATCGCCTCGACGATCTTCGGGTCGTTGAAGGGGACCTCGTGGGAGACCCAGTCGTCGTAGAACTCCGGGCCCTCCTGGCGCAGGACGATCTCCTCGACCCAGTCGGTGTAGACCCAGCCGGTATCGGCGCCGGCCTCGGCGCCGAGGCACCACGGGGTCTGGCCCTTGGCGATCATCTGGTCCTCGAGGCTCCGCAGCTCGTCCCAGGTGGTGGGCGCCTTGTAGCCGGACTGCTCGAAGCCCTTCGGGGTCCAGACCAGCGACTTCATCGAGACGCGGATCGGGACGCCGTAGGTCTTGTCGTCGATCTCGACCGAGTCCATCAGACCAGGGATCATGGTGTCGTCGAGCGAGCCGACGTCGATGAGATCGTCGAGCGGGAGCGTGTCACCCGACTCGGTCAGGTCGCCGACCAGACCGGGCTGGGGGAAGAACGCGATGTCGGGTGCGTCGTTTCCGTTGACCTTGGTGCGGATCTCGGTGGTGAAGTCCGTGGAGGGGGTGTAGGTCACCTCGATCCCGGTCTCCTCGGTGAACGTCTCGAGGGCCGCGTTGAGCCCCACTGCCTCGCCCTCGGGAATCGCGCCGAGGATCTGGATGCTGCCGTCTCCCTCTTCGGTTTCGCCGGCATCGTTGTTGCCACCGCCGCCCGGCACCCCACACCCGGTCACGGCGAGCAGACCTGCGACTGCTGCTCCGATTTGCCACTTTCGCACGTGCATCTGATTGCACCCTCCATCGTCGTTTGATCCACGGAGTCGTGCCACGCAGGCCGCGTCGGGTCCACGAGGCAGCGCCTCGTTATGTGATCTCCATAACATTAGTCGTTATGGCCCATCGATGTCCCGGGCAAATTGTCGAACACTCACCCGAGAACGCGCAGGAGGATACCTGTCACGCAGTCCGGCGCTCTGAAGACCCGCCAGCCCGGTGTGGCTCCTGCGGCCGAGTTAGGCCAGAATCAGCGCCCAAATGAACTATCCGCACCCTCCCCATCAAGGCCCCGGTCAAGGGCCCCATCACCAGCCGCCTCGCGACCCGCTGGCCGTGGCCGGCCGGTTGGCCGCTGTCATCTGCTCGATCCTCTTCTGGCTGATCGCAGCGATCGCCGTGATCGCTGCCGTCATCGGCATCTTCCGCGCCTTCGGTGGCGACCTGGCCTGGCGTACGGTCGGGATCTGGGCCGTCGCCGGCATCGGCTGCTTCGCGTTCTCCTGGATCGTCGCCGCCCTCGGCCGGATCGGGCTCGACGACGAGCCGATCGGCTCTTGGCGTTTCGCGCCGTTCGAGCTGGCGCGGATCCTCTACCGCAACCGATGACGACACCAGGCCGTACGTCGCGCGTGTCCGCGAGGCGTACGGCCTGATGTCGTGGGGTCTAGACGAGCGCCTTGTCGGTCTCCGCCGCAGGCGGGGCGGCGTGGTCGTCGACCATGGTCGTCTCGTCGAAGGGGTCCTGACCGTCCAGGACACGGTCGAGCTGGCCGTGGTCGATGGTCTTGGTCCAGTGGCCGACCAGGACGGTGGCGACCGAGTTTCCGGCGAAGTTGGTCAGCGCGCGGGCCTCGGACATGAACCGGTCGATGCCCACGATGAGCCCGACCCCGTCGACCATCTCCGGGCGGTGGGACTGCAGACCGCCGGCCAGGGTCGCCAGGCCCGCACCGGTGACACCGGCGGCACCCTTGGAGGCGATCATCATGAACAGCAGCAGGCCGATCTGCTCGCCGATGCTCAGCGGGTCACCCATCGCGTCGGCGATGAAGATCGATGCCATCGTCAGGTAGATCGCGGTGCCGTCGAGGTTGAACGAGTAGCCCGTGGGGACCACGACACCGACGGTCGCCTTCTCGACACCGGCGTGCTCCATCTTCGCGATCAGGCGCGGAAGCGCCGACTCGGAGGAGCTGGTGGAGAGGATGAGCAGGAACTCGCGGGCGAGGTACTTGAGCAGCTTGAAGAGGTTGACGCCGGTCGCCAGCTTGAGGATCACGCCCAGGATGCCGAAGACGAAGATCGCGCAGGTGACGTAGAAGGCGATCATGATCACGGCGAGGCTCTTCAGGGCGTCGACGCCGGTCTCCCCCACGACACCGGCGATGGCACCGAAGGCACCGACCGGAGCGGCCCACATGATCATCGCGAGCACCCGGAAGATCAGGTTCTGGATCAAGGTGATCGCCTTGAGGATCGGCTTGCCCGACTCACCCATCCGCTGCAGCGCGAAGCCGACCAGCAGGGCGACCAGCAGGGTCTGCAGCACCACGCCGGAGGTCAGCGCCGAGAAGAGCGAGGTCGGGATGATGCTGAGGAGGAAGTCGGTAGTGCTCGCGTGTCCCTCCGAGGCGGCCTCCTGGCCCGCGCTGGTCGCGTCCGAGCTCAGCTGGAGGCCGGTGCCCGGGTCGATGATGTTGCCGACGATCACGCCGATCGCCAGGGCGACCGTGGACATCACGATGAAGTAGATCAACGCCAGGCCACCGACCTTGCCGACCTTGGCCGCGTTGGCGACCGAGCCGACGCCGATGACCAGGGTGCAGAAGATGATCGGCTGGATCATCATCTTGATCAGGTTCACGAAGGCCGTACCGATCGGCTTCAGCTCCACCGCGAACGACGGGGCGATCAACCCGACCAGAATGCCGAGGACCACCGCGGCGATCACCGCGATGTAGAGATAATGTGTCCGGTCCTTCTTGGGTCTTGTCTCAGTGGTGGTCGTACTCATCGTTCCTCCTGGTCCGGTGTGTCCTGCCCTCCGGGGCAACTCGGGCAACTCTCCGGGAGAACGTGACGACCGTCACTGTTGTGTTCGTTGTGTTCGTGGCCACGATCACAACCACGCAACGGAGGTGGTCCAGAATGTTGTCGTGCCCCGTGTCCACCCGTTCCGCCCCCGCGTTCTCCGCGACCGGCCGGTGGCCCAGCAGGTGCTTCTCCTCCAGTTCGCCACGGTGCTGCTGCTCGTCGTCACCGGCATCCTGATGGCCTCCTACGACGCCCAGCGCGACTCCTACAGCCGCGCCACGCAGCGGGCGGTGGCCGTCGCCCAGACCGTCGCCGACTCCCCCACCGTCAGCACGGCGCTGCGAGGAGAGGACCCGACGGCGACCCTCCAACCTTGGACCGAGCAGGTACGCCGCGACACCGACACCGACTTCGTCGTGGTGATGGACCTGGACCGCACCCGCTACACCCACACCGATCCACGTCAGATCGGTGGAGAGTTCGTCGGCGACCTCGGCGGCGCGCCCGACGGCGAGGTCTTCACCCAGCAGTACACCGGAACGCTCGGCCCGTCGGTCCGCTCGGTGGTGCCGGTCGAGGAGGGCGACGAGGTCGTCGCGCTCGTGTCCGTCGGCATCACGGTCAGCGACATCAACCGCGGTCTCAGGCGCGACGTCACGATCGTGCTGTTGTGCGGCGCGCTGGTGTTGGCCGTCGGTCTGACCGGTGCCTGGCTGCTGAGCCGGCGCCTGCACCGGCTCACCCATGGCATGGGCGAGCGTGAGCTGGCCCGGATGTACGAGTACTACTCCGCCGTCCTCCACTCGGTCCGCGAAGGTCTGCTCCTGCTCGACGGGGAGGGACGCGTGCAGCTGGTCAACGACGAGGCCCGGCGCCTGCTGGCGCTGCCGGAGGATGTGATCGGCACCCGGATCGAGGACCTCGACCTGGCGCCCGGACTGGTCGCCGCCGCCCGCGGCCGCACCGCCGAGTCCGACGACCTCTACCTCGCCGGCGAGCGGATCCTCGTCGTCTCCTCAGCGCCAGCGCTGTGGGACGGCCGCGAGGTCGGCGCCGTGGTGACGCTGCGCGACCACACCGAGCTGCGCTCGGTGACCGGCGAGCTGGAAGTCGTACGCCGCCTCACCGAGTCGCTCCGGTCCCAGAACCACGAGGCGGCCAACCGGCTCCACACCGTGGTCTCCCTCATCGAGATGGGCCGCGAGCAGGACGCGGTCGAGTTCGCCACCGAGGAGCTCCAGGTCGCCCAGCTCCTCACCGACCGGGTCGTCGGCGCGGTCGAGGATCCCGTCGTGGCCGCGCTCCTGCTCGGCAAGTCGGCCGAGGCGGCCGAGCAGGGCGTCGAGTTCCGCATCGTCGGCGAGGTGCCGCCGGGCACGGGCATCCCGCCCCGCGACCTGGTCACGGTGCTGGGCAACCTCGTCGACAACGCCTTCGACGCCGTCTCCGGTTTCGAGTCCCGCCAGGTCGAGGTCCACCTGACCGGTGACGACGACACCCTCACGGTGCGCGTGGGCGACAGCGGACCCGGCCTGGACGACGCCGACTCGGCGCGCGTCCTCGACCGCGGCTGGACCACGAAGGCCGAGCCCGGCACCGGTCGAGGCCTGGGCCTCGCGCTGGTCGGGCAGATCGCCCGGCGTCATGGTGGCGAGGTCGTCATCGGCCGCTCGCACCTCGGCGGGGCCGAATTCACCGTCACCCTCGGCAGGGAGGTGACGGCATGAGCGTGAAGGTGCTGGTCGTCGAGGACGAGGCGCTCGCCGCCGAGGCCCATGCGGCGTACGTCGGGCGGGTCTCGGGCTTCGCCCTGGCCGGGATCGCGCGGTCGGCGCGCGAGGCGGTCCGCGCGCTCGATGCGGCCCGCGACGCAGGCACCCCGGTCGACCTGATCCTGCTCGACATGAACCTGCCCGACGGGCACGGGCTCGGGCTGCTCAGCCGGCTGCGTACCGCCGGGCACCTGTGCGACGTGATCGCGGTGACGGCGGCGCGGGACACCAAGGTGGTGCGGCAGGCCGTCGTGCAAGGGGTCGTGCTCTACCTGCTCAAGCCGTTCACGTTCGCGACGTTCCGGGACAAGCTCGAGCAGTACGCCGACTATCGTGCCCGACTGGACGCGGCTCCCGAGGAGGTCGTCCAGGACGAGGTCGACCAGCTGCTGGGGTCGCTGCGGCCCACCGGCAGCACGCCGCTGCCCAAGGGCATGAGCGCGGAGACGCTGCGGGCTGTGACGGCCGCACTGCGCGAGGCCGAACGTGACCTGTCCGCGAGCGAGGTCGCCGCGGTCGTCGGCGCGTCGCGGGTGACCGCGCGGCGCTACCTCGAACATCTTGCCGACAAGGGCCTGGCCGCTCGCGGGGTCCGTTACGGTCCCAGTGGCGGACGGCCCGAGGTCGGCTACTCCTGGCTCTGAACAGGACGGCAGGCCTTTAAATCGTTCGCGCCCCGCATGTGTCACCGGGCAGAGTCGATGCCCATGACCAGCAGCGATCTGTGGACCCGCGACGACGCCGAGCGCTACGACGACCCCGACGACTGGGTCAACGCAGCCGAGGTGACCGGGCCGGCGGCCCGCCTCCTCGCCGAGCTCGCCGACGGCGGCCCCGCGCTCGAGCTCGCCATCGGGACGGGCCGGATCGGCGTACCGCTGCGGGAGCTGGGTGTGCCGGTCACCGGCATCGAGCTGTCCCAGCCGATGGTCGACGTCCTACGGCGCAAGGTCACCGAGGAGGAGATCCCGGTCGTGGTCGGCGACATGGCCTCCGCCGAAGCGCCGGGGGTGGGGACGTACTCGTTGGTCTATCTGGTCTTCAACACGATCGGGAACCTGCGTACGCAGGACGAGCAGGTCGCCTGCTTCGCCAACGCCGCACGTCATCTGGCTCCGGGCGGGCGCTTCCTGGTCGAGGTCGGCGTGCCCGGACTGCGGCGGCTGCCCCCGGGCAGCCCGGCGATCCCGTTCGACGTCTCCGCGGCGCACCTCGGGTTCGACACCTACGACCTGGTCACCCAGCAGGCGATCTCGCACCACTACACCCGCGAGGCCGACGGCCGCTTCCGGTACGGGGCACACAACTTCCGGTTCGTGTGGCCCTCCGAGCTCGACCTGATGGCGCGGTTGGCCGGGATGACGCTGGAGGCGAGGCACGCCGGCTGGGACCGCTCGGCGTTCACCAGCGAGTCCAGCAGCCACGTCTCTGTGTGGCGGAGACCCCGATAGCGCTGGACCCTCAACCGAGGATCGGCGAGACTTGAGACGGACGAGCAGCGTACCCTGCGGGCCACTCCGCACCTGGTCGTCGAGATCCTCGCCAGCAACCGTCGCGACGACCTCGTCGGCAAGCTCAACCGCTACGCGCAGTGGGGCGCGCCGTGCTACTGGATCGTCGACCCTCGTGACCACGTGATCCTCACCCACCGCCTCGAGGACGGGTACTTCGTCGAGACCGGCCGCTTCACGGACGGGTCGGCGACACTGACCTATGGCGACGTCGAGGTCCCGGTCGACATCGCCGCCCTCCTCGGCTGAGCGGCCACGTACCGACCGAGGAGCGCCACGACACTCCGACATACCGGCGTGTCGCGAGCGATTTCGCGCTCGTCGTGGCCGCTACGCCGGCGGGATCAGCTCTGGAAGTGCCAGGCGAGACGGATCGCCTCCCGGACGGCTTCGGGAGCGGCGCGGTCGAGATAGGCCTCGATCTTGTGGTGCGCCTCCAGCCTCGGCGGGATGCCGAACGCGTCCGGCCAGCGCTCGATCAGCGCGTCACGCTGCTCGATCGGAACGCGGACCAGCAGCGTTGTCGGGTCGGTCAGCCTGGCGACGAGACGGGTGTGGTGTACGTACCAGCCTCGCGGCTTGCGACTGCAGCCCTCCAGAGTCGCGACGTAGGCGTCGACCTCAGCGGGCGTCATGCTCCGGAGCGTACGCCGCCTGCCAGCGCGACGCTGCGACCTTCGCCGCGTCGCTGATCAGCCCGGTCCGTAACTGGACCGATTCTAGGTGTCTGGCCAGAGCCCGATGTCGGCGGCGAAGCGGCCAGTGACCTGCTCGATCACGCCGTGCGCACCGAGCAGGCCCGAGGTCTCCTCCGCGGAGGCCCCACCGCGGTCGCACAGCGTCTCGAGCCGCTCCAGATCCACCGCGAGGGACGGCTCGATCTCGCTCCACCGGGCGGCAGCCGCCGCCCGGTCGGTCGTCCAGGTGCCGTCGTGGACGCTGACCAGACCGGCCACGGCGAGGAGGGACTTGCGGGCGATCCGACGCGACAGATCGGCCGCATCGTCGCGGCCGAGGGCGCCTCGCCACCTGCGCAGGGCACGGCCGATATCGCCGTTGAAGCCACGCGCGGCACGAGCGTCTGCGGGGAACCCCGGAAGGGCTTCGCCCGGGTCGGGGCCTGCGAGATGGGCGCAGTAGTGGCGCAGGAAGACCCGGTTGCCGTACGCCTCGTCGCCGTCGCCGAGGTAGTCGTCCGAGAACACCGCGGCCATCTCCACGCCGCGGCAAACGCCGGCGAACGCCGCCGACGCCTCGGCACCGAGCGCGGCAGCCTCCGCCGCCGGGAGTCCGATCGTCAGCAGGTCGACGTCGGAGGTGGGCTCGGCGGCCGTGCCGTTGGCCACCGAGCCGTAGACGTGGACCGACACCTCCGGCGGCACCCGCCCGAGGACGTATGCCAGGACCGGCTCGTACGCGGACGGCACCCGGTCACGGCGCGCTCCCGTGACGATCAGACCCTCGGGGGTCACGCCCTCGCGTGGGTCGGCCATCGCGGTCAGGTGAGACGGAGCGCCATCTTCGACTCGGTGCGCGGGTCGCCCTCGGGGAAGGGCTGCGTCTCACCGGTGAGCTCGAAGCCGAGGCGCTCGTAGAGGCGGCGCCCGGACTCGTTGCCGTCGACGACCCACAAGGTCAGCACGGAGGCACCGTCACGACGCGCCCAGCCGGCGACGGCCAGGATGAGTCCCTCGGCGAGGCCGTGACCACGCGCCTCGGGGGCGAGCCACATGTTGATCAGGTGGTGCTCGTCTTCATGGATGATTCCGGCGGCGAGCCCAGAGGGCTTCTCGCCGAGCCAGGCGATGTAAGCCGAACCCGACGCGGCCCACAGCCGCCAACGCTCGTCTGGCCAGGTCACCACCTCGTCGTAGGAGGCCCAGAAAGCACGAGGGGTGTCTTGGAGAGCCGCAAGGCGCACCTTCTTGAGCGCCGGCCACTCGTCCTCGACGACGACACGTACCGCCGCCGTCGGGACCACCTTCTCAGGGGCCCCGACGCCGGGGATCGAGCTGGGCCGCTTCGGTGCAGGCACGGGCTCAGGCGAGGTCGAGACCGGGGTACAGCGGGAACTTCGCGAGCAGCTCCGCCGCGGCGGCCTTGGTGTTGTCGGCGACGGAGTCCTCGATGGCGTAGGACGCCTTGGACGGGCCGCCGGCCTTCGTGGTGCCGGGGGTCGTCTTCGAGAGCACGTCGACGATGAGCTCGGCGACGCGGTCGAACTCGTCGGCGCCGAAGCCGCGGGTGGTCAGCGCCGGAGTGCCGAGGCGGATGCCCGAGGTGTACCAGGCGCCGTTCGGGTCGGACGGGACCGAGTTGCGGTTGGTGACCACGCCGGAGTCGAGCAGCGCCGACTCGGCCTGGCGGCCGGTGAGGCCGAAGCCGGTCACGTCCAGCAGGACGAGGTGGTTGTCGGTGCCGCCGGTGACGAGCTTGGCGCCGCGCTTGAGGAAGCCCTCGGCGAGCGACTTGGCGTTGTCGGCGACCTCCTGGGCGTAGGTCTGGAAGCTCTCCTGCTTCGCCTCGGCGAAGGCGACGGCCTTCGCGGCCATGACGTGGCTGAGCGGGCCGCCGAGGACCATCGGGCAGCCGCGGTCGACGCTCGGGGCGTACTCCTCGGTGGCCAGGATGAAGCCGCCACGCGGGCCGCGAAGTGACTTGTGGGAGGTCGAGGTGACGACGTCGGCGTAAGGAACCGGGTTCTCCTCGCCCTGGAACACCTTGCCGGCGACGAGGCCGGCGAAGTGGGCCATGTCGACCATCAGGGTGGCGCCGACCTCGTCGGCGATCTCGCGCATCTTGGCGAAGTTCACCCGGCGCGGGTAGGCGGAGTAGCCGGCCACGATGATCAGCGGCTGGAACTCCTTGGCCTTGGCCCGCAGCGAGTCGTAGTCGAGCAGCCCGGTCTCCGGGTCGGTGCCGTACTGGTTCTGGTGGAACATCTTGCCGGAGATGTTCGGGCGGAAGCCGTGGGTGAGGTGGCCGCCGGCGTCCAGCGACATGCCCAGCAGGCGCTGGTTGCCGAGCTCGGCACGCAGCGTCTCCCAGTCGGCCTCGGAGAGCTCGTTCATGTTCTTGACGGCCATCTTCTCCAGCCACGGGCCCTCGACCCGGTGGGCGAGGATGGCCCAGTACGCCGTCAGGTTGGCGTCGATGCCGGAGTGCGGCTGCACGTAGGCGTACTCGGCGCCGAAGAGCTCCTTGGCGTGCTCGGCGGCGATCTGCTCGACGGTGTCGACGTTCTGGCAGCCCGCGTAGAAGCGGTGGCCGACGGTGCCCTCGGCGTACTTGTCGGAGAACCAGGTGCCCATCGTCATCAGCGTGGCGGGGCTCGCGTAGTTCTCGCTCGCGATCAGCTTGAGGCTGGCGCGCTGGTCAGCGAGCTCCTGCTTGGTCGCCTCGGCGATGCGGGGCTCCACAGAGGCGATCACCTCGAGGGCTTGGTTGTAGGCAGAACTCACAGTGCCTGAATTCACCGGGGCAGACAGATCGCTCATAGGCCACAGCCTAGTCAGCCGCGCGGACGAGAGCAGCATCGTGGTCACCCGGTGCGTTGCGTACGTCCCCTATCACCGCCCGCGGGAATGACCGACTGCTCAGCCTGGTTAAGGGACCGTGACCAGATGGTGACCTCGGCCACACCGCCCGCGTGAACAAGCGGGAACGTCCCACATAACGGACCGATGTCTCATATATCGGGATTCCAGATTGCGTGAAAGCCGTCCGCTACCTGAGACTCCTTGACATGGTCACTGCTGCAACACATGCGCACCTCGTGGTTCGACGCCACGTGGACTATTGCCGCATGCGCAGCTCGATCTGTTGGCGCCACTGACGCCCAGCGCTCCGCATCCCCCGCGTCGAGCCGCTGGCCCGCCGCCCGACAGACATCCCGGGCGCCCGCCGCGAGCACGTCCCTGCTCCGCCGTGCGTCCACGACCGACGCAAAGGTTTCTCTGACATGAGCGACAACCGGTTTCAGGCCAAGCGCGCCACCCGCACCGAGATCCCCCGCCCCAAGAAGGGCGAGGGCCAGTGGGCCCTCGGCTACACCGAGCCGCTGAACAAGAACGAGGAGTCGAAGAAGAACGACGACCCGCTCAACGTTCGCGACCGGATCCTCTACACCTACTCCAAGCGCGGGTTCGACTCGATCGACCCGGCCGACATGCGCGGCCGCTTCCGCTGGTTCGGCCTCTACACCCAGCGCAAGCCCGGGATCGACGGCGGCAAGACCGCCATCCTCGACGAGGAGGAGCTCGACGACCGCTACTTCATGATGCGCGTACGCTCCGACGGCAAGCTCCTCTCCCCCGCCGCGGTGCGCACCCTGGGTCAGATCGGCGTCGACTTCGCGCGGGACACGGCCGACATCACCGACCGCGAGAACATCCAGTACCACTGGATCGAGATCGAGAACGTCCCGGAGATCTGGTCGCGCCTCGAGGAGGTCGGGCTGCACTCGACCGAGGCCTGCGGCGACTCGCCGCGTCCGTTCCTCGGCTCGCCGGTCGCCGGCGTCGCCGCCGACGAGATCATCGACGGCACCTCGGCGCTGCGCGAGATCGAGTCCCGCTACCTGGGCGACCCCGCCTTCTCGAACTTCCCGCGCAAGTTCAAGACCGCGCTGACCGGCCACCCCTCCCACGACGTGGCGCCCGAGATCAACGACATCGCCTTCGTCGGCACCGTCCACCCCGAGCACGGCCCCGGCTTCGACGTCTGGGTCGGCGGCGGCCTCTCCACCAACCCGCGCCTGGCCGAGAAGCTCGGCGTGTGGGTGCCGATCGACGAGGTCGCCGACGTGTGGGCCGGTGTCGCGGGCATCTTCCGCGACTACGGCTACCGCCGGCTCCGCTCGCGGGCCCGGCTGAAGTTCCTGGTCGCCGACTGGGGCAAGGAGAAGTTCCGCGAGGTCCTCGAGAACGAGTACCTCGACCGTCAGCTCGTCTCCAACCCGTCCCCCGAGTCGCCCCTGGGCCACCGCGACCACGTCGGCATCCACGACCAGAAGGACGGCAAGAAGTACGTCGGCCTGGCACCGATCGCCGGGCGCATCTCCGGCACGCACCTGGTCGAGCTCGCCGGCGTCATGGAGAAGTTCGCCGTCGAGGGCGCTCGGCTCACGCCGTACCAGAAGATCGTGCTGATCGGTGTCGACCCCGCGGTCGTGGAGGACCTGGTCACCGAGCTGGACGCGATCGGCTTCTCGGCCCGGCCCTCCAACTGGCGCCAGAACACGATGGCCTGCACCGGGATCGAGTTCTGCAAGCTCGCGATCGTGGACACCAAGGACCGGGCCCGCGACCTGATCGCCTCGCTCGAGTCGCGGTTCCCCGAGCTCGACGCATCGATCACCGTCAACGTCAACGGCTGCCCCAACGCCTGCGCACGGACCCAGGTCGCCGACATCGGGCTCAAGGGCCAGCTGGTCCTCGACGACGAGGGCAACCAGGTCGAGGGCTTCCAGGTGCACCTGGGCGGCGCGACCGGGCTGACCGCCAACTTCGGGCGCAAGCTGCGCGCGCACAAGGTCACCTCGGCCGGGCTCGACGACTACATCTCCGCGCTGACGGTCAACTACCTGGCCGACCGCACCGAGGGCGAGACGTTCTCGGCCTGGACCGCGCGGGCCGACGAGGTCCTGCTGCGCGGCGAGAAGACCTTGGACGAGGTGACCGCATGAGCGAGCGCCAGCGAGCGACAATCGGCCTCAGGCCGCCGCTTCCGTACTCTTTGCTCTCCTCGACGGAGGTGGCGGCATGAGCGAGCGAGCCAGCACCCCGTTCCACTGCCCGTTCTGTGGCGAGACCGACCTGTGGCCGCACGAGGCCGCGCACGGGTCCTGGGAATGCCGCGCCTGCCTGCGGGCCTTCCAGCTGAAGTCACTTGGCCAGATCTCTCGGCCGCACATCTCTCGGGACGTCACGAAGGAGGCGCAGGCATGAGCGTCAGCACAGCAGCCGCCCGGGCCAACCGCGGGGTGGACGCCGAGGGGCGTACGCCCGAGGAACTGCGCGAGATCGTCTCCCACTGGGGAGCCGAGCTCGAGCTCGCCCCGGCCGAGACGATCATCGAGTGGGCCGCCGCCACCTTCGGTGAGCGGTTCGCGATCACGTCCTCCATGGGTGACGCGGTCCTGGCTCATCTCGCCTCGAAGGTCGTACCCGGGATCGACGTGGTCTTCCTCGACACCGGCTACCACTTCATCGAGACGATCGGCACCCGCGACGCTGTAGAGGCGACGATGCCGGTCAACCTCCTCACGATCACGCCCGTGCAGAGCGTGGCCGAGCAGGACGCCGAATACGGCAAGGACCTCTACCGGACCGACCCCGACCTGTGCTGCGCGCTGCGCAAGGTCAAGCCCCTGGCCGACTCGCTCGCCTCCTACGACGCCTGGGCCACCGGCCTGCGCCGCGCGGAGACGAAGAACCGGGTCATCGCACCGGTCATCGGCTGGGACGCCAAGCGCCAGAAGGTCAAGGTATCGCCGATGGCGCGATGGTCCGACGAGCAGGTCGAGCGATATATCGAGGACAACGGAGTGCTCGTGAACCCGCTCGTCTACGACGGGTATCCCTCGATCGGCTGCGCGCCGTGCACTCGCCGGGTAGCCCCCGGCGAGGACCCGCGCAGCGGGCGATGGGCCGGCACCGGCAAGACCGAGTGCGGCATCCACGCCTGATCGGCGACGGCGCCGAAGGGCGCACGACAACACAGACTTCCCGACCGCTCCCCTGCAACACCGAAGGATGAAGACAATGGCAGCTCCCGCTCTGGTAGCCCTGGCTCACGGCAGCCGCGATCCGCAGTCAGCCGCGACCATCAACGCCCTCATTGCCGAGGTACGCGCCCTGCGCCCCGACCTCCGCATCGAAGCCGCCTTCCTCGACCACTCCCGGCCGCGTTTCCAGGCCGTCGTCGACAAGCTCGTCAAGGCCGGCCACGACGAGATCGTCGTCGTACCCCTGCTCCTGACCGAGGCCTTCCACGCCCGCGTCGACGTACCCTCCGTCATCGCCGAGGCCACCGCGCGCCACTCCGGCCTGCGCATCCACACCAGCGAGATCCTCGGCCTCGAGAGCGTCTTCCTGCAGGTGCTCGACGAGCGGCTGCGGGCGTCGCTGAAGGGCGCTCGGGTGCGCGAGCTCGACGCCCTCGTCCTGGCCGCCGCCGGCTCCTCGGACTCGCTGGCCAACCAGTCGGTGGCCCGCCTGGCCCGGATCTGGGGTGCCCACCACAAGCTCCCGGTCGTGGCTGCGTACGCCTCGGCCGCTCCGCCGGCCACCGGCGAGGCCGTCCGCACGTTCCGCGCCGAGGGCCGCCGCCACATCGCCGTCGGCATGCTCTTCCTGGCTCCCGGGCAGCTGCCCGACCGCGCCAAGGAGCTCGCCCTCGAGGCCGGCGCCGTCGCGGTCAGCGACCCGATGGGCGCCCACCCCGAGGTCGCCCGCACCATCCTGGCCCGCTACGCCGTCGGTGCCGTCGAGCTCGTCCCGGTCTGATCCCACCATCGCTGGTCGAGCCGCCGGAGCCGCTAGGCGGAGGCGTGTCGAGACCAACACGGTCCTATCTCCGCTCGATGGGACCGTGTTGGTCTCGACAC
>NZ_JBHXNY010000034.1:0-56043 GCF_042719275.1 Nocardioides sp. NPDC058538
CAACACCCTTACCATGGCCTTCGGCGAAGAACGCCTGGGTCTGAACTGAACACAAGCAAGCCGATGATCAGTTACACAAAGTTCCTGACACTCCCGATCTTGTCGGTATCGCTGCGCGGTTGGTCGCGGTCGAGGACGATGTCCGTTGGAAGGGAGAGGGTCCATGGTTGACGATGTCGAGCAGGTCCGACACGAGATCCGGTTCGCGCTGAACCAATTACGCGTTCGCAATGGCCAGCATGAGTTCGAGACCCTGACACGGATGCTCGCCAGAGCGACGGTGACTCGGAACCTGCTGCCGGCTACCGGGCCCGTCGCCGGTGGCGGTGACCAGGGCCGCGACTTCGAGACATTCCCTACGCAGTTGCCGGGCCAGGTGCAGCGGATCGGGTGCGATCTCGGTGTTCCAGACCGCGCCGCGGTCGGCTTCGCATGCACGCTGCAGCAGGACGGCTTGCGCGGGAAGGTTCGCGCCGACGTCGCTGAGATCGTCGCTAGCGGGTCCGAGGTCGAGTTCATCGTCGCCTACTGCGAGGCAGATATCCCTGTTGCCCGGCGGCATGCGATCGAGCTCGACGCGATGGAACGGCATCAGGTGCGCCTGGCAGTCTTCGACGGGAACGCGATCGCTGAACTTCTGGCGGACCGTGCGACGTTCTGGATCGCCGAGACGTACCTGCACCTTCCGGCGCGGCTGCTACCCGTGCCCGTCGACCGGCCTGATTGGTACGAGGAGGACCTTGCTCGCTGGCGCGCAGATGGAGACGCGATCGACACAATGGGTCGCCTGCTCGACCTGGCAGGATGCTTGCACTATGCGTGCTCAGCCCGTGAGGGACGCCCTGATGTGCCGTTTTGGCTCGAGCGCCTGGAGAGTGCCCTCGAGCCGGGCCATCCGAGGCCGCTTCGTAGACGAGCTCTTTACGAGTGCGTTGCCGCGAACATCCGCGGCCTGGGCGACCTGACGCCGGCCGATGATCGAGCTGCCGAGTATCTCGATGACGCCATTGCAGCTACAGACGCTCAAGAGCTCTCGGACGCGTCGGTGATCTTGATGTACATGACTGCGGCTCTGGCTCGCGGCCGGACAAGGCACGCTGAGGAGGCATTCCATGCTTGGAACATAGGGCTGTCCCGACGGGTCGAGGAGCTTCTCAACGCGGATCCGCCGCCGGGTGCCGCGTGCGTCCTCCTCGACACGCTCGGGTGGCTGCGCCTTCAACCCGATGTAGTCACCGCGAACCAGACCGAGGACGGATACGTTATTGCTGGCGAAATCACCGACATGACGTCCGAGGAGCTCGTTGCGGCGGTGGCGGCCGAGGAGCTGACTGCGGTCACCGTCCCGCTCGTAGACCCTGAAGGTGCAATCGACGCGTACACGAGGCTGGTCGACATTCTGCCGGACGCACCGCTGTTTCCCGTAGAGACGCTCGGCAAGGTGCTCACGATGTTCACGCCGGTCCTAGTCGATATCCCAGGATACGACCAGGTGGTCGATGCAATCGACGCGCGGGTCGCCACAACGATAGGTGAGGCGACAGCCGCGAACAATGCTCTTGACCGGTGCCAGGCGCTGATTGCGGTGGACCGCCGGGTGGCAGCGCTCAAGCAACTGCACCGGGCTCGAAACGGGTTGTTCTCCGGCGATGCGCGGCAGCAGATGGTGCACGCGACCCTGGCGACGTCAATTGCATATCGAGACATCGGCCTCTATATGGCGGCAAAACAGTACGCGTTCGCGGCGGCCTACCTGTCCGACAATGCGGATGCCGCACAGCACTCGATCGGGTTGGCGTACGCCGCGTTCGCCGACTATCACCAGGGCTCGTGGTGCAGTGCGGCTCACTTGGACTGCGAGGCGCTCGTGTCACACCGTCTGCTCGCCGAGCGGCCGATGGACTTCAATGAACATGACTGGCTAACAGGTGCGTTCTTCGAGCTGACCCAGATCAGGTCTCTGGCTCGCAAGGCCGGCGATCCGTATCTGAGCCACGTGGAGGGCGTGATCGGTCGCTACAGGATCGGCGGGTTCCTCGATGAGCTCCTCGACGGAGCCTTCGAGGGTCGGCCGCCGCCTTGGTTCGAGAACATCAAGCTCGACGACCATGTTCACCGGGTGGTCGAAGATCTCGGTCGTCCGCCGTTCGGCGACACGACCGAGATCCGCCACGTTCGGTTCGAGGCCCTCGGGGTGACATGGACGGTGGTGTTTCGCAACCTGTACGCCGACAGCGCGATCGGTGAACGGTTCGCGGCCGCACTGCAGACCGTTCTCGCCCATCTGGCCGACGAGGACCTTGGCCTGTTGCCCATGAGACGGACCGTCTACGTCACTGCGTTGCACGCCGGGGCTGACTTCGAGACTGAGGAGACGTTGTCGACACCCGAGGAGAGCAGGCTCAGCGTGTCGCTGGCGGGAGTAGGCAAGCTGACACAAGAGTCGGCCAACTTGGTTACGCGGGACACCTTAGCGGCGGTGATGGCTGCGATCTTGGGTGTCTCCACGCTATCCCAGGAGCGGCTCCAGAGCATCGTGGTTGGTGCTCTTGAGGATCACCTGCTGACCGATATCTCGTTCGCTGTTCCCTACGACGTGTTGTGGCACTCGATCGTGTCTGAGGCGAGTTTTGATGCCCGACCGCGCAATACGAAGCCGCTGTCTGCGCCAGAGGCGACGTCTGCTGAACCACATCGAGAACTGGCGGCCCCCGCGAATAGCGGACCCGGCTATGATCCGGACCGCAGTCGGGAAGAGATCGAGCACCGCTACAGCGACCTGCCGTCGCGCATGGGACCGACCCTCGACGCGTTGCGGGACGACTCAGCCTTCGCTGACGTGGTCGCGACGCTGCGGGACGAGGGCTGGCTGGACTGGCAACTCCTGATCGCGGTCCACAACGTCGCGAAGAACGCGCGGCACACGTTCCTCGCGCCGCGATCGCCCGAGGAGGCGCGGGAGTTGCAAGGCCGATTTATGGCTCCGGAGCCCGATGGTGACCCAGTATCGACCAATCTGTTTACCGCCGAGGCGTTGCGGAAGGCTTTGCTTACGACCGTGACACTAAGCGCCCAGACGTGGTGGAGCTTGGTGCTCCGGCCGGAACCACTGCCGTCGGCTGCGGTTCTGGAGCTTCTGCGCGTCAGGTATGGGTGGAACGAGGACGACGTCGATCACCTGGATCCGTTCGTGAGACCGGCTGTCGCAGTTGAGTAGACCAGTTGATGGACTCGCAGCGTCGGGCTGGCATGACGCTCTAACGCTGGCCGCTATCCCGCCATGGCGATCGCCGCTGCACGTGGTTGACCTCGGAACCGGGGGAAGCCCGCTGTTTGGTGTCCTACTCCCGCGTCGCGCACCTCGTTATGACGTGGCTCGCTGTCGCGCTGGTCGGAGGCTCCGCTACCGAATTCATCTTGGCGGGGGTGCTCGTGGCCCCGGTGGCAGTTTGAGCGCCCACTGTGTGCCGCCTACCTCAATTTGAGTATAAGAGCGCTCGGCTCGGGACGCGCGGCGCGGTTAGGCGCCTAGCGGTCGGGTGTTCGTATACGGTGCGGAGTGCCAATCGACCGGGCTCAGTGGAGGATCACTTGCAGCACAAGACAAGGGATTTCCCTCTTGACGAAATGATTCGGTTGGTCGCGTCAGGTGGCGCCGCTCTTCCGGAGTTCCAGCGCAAGTTCGTATGGGATCCGAATCAGGTTGTCGAGCTTCTGGACAGTGTCAGGAACGGGTGGCCTATTGGTTCGTTGCTCATGCTGGAAGGGCCGCAACCGTTCGGCATCAAGAGCCTGGAGGGCGGTCCAACGGTAGAGCCAGAGTACGTCCGCTTCTACCTGCTTGATGGACAGCAACGAGTGACCTCGCTCTACCACGCTCTAACAGACACCGGCGAGTATGTGTACTACGTGGACTTCGCCGACGAGGACGTGGAGGAGGACGACGCTCCTCGGATCCGCTGGGCCCCCAGGGCGCGAGGGATTCCAGTCGCTCGGAGATCGACCGCGATCACCGTGGCAGCCCTGTCCGATGACCGATTCTTCGACGACTGGACAAGCCGGCTCTCGATGGATGATGCAACCCGAGCGCGGAAGGTTCGCAAAACACGGCTCGGGTACATCGCTGGCGGTGAATACGAAATCCCGTCAACCGTTATGTTGCGCGACATCGACTTGGAAGCGTTGACACGCATCTTCGAGACCCTAAACCGGACTGGCCTTCGGCTAGATGCCTTTGACCTCATGGTCGCAGTTCTGTATCCAGACGGATTTAACCTGCGCAATGAGTGGGAGCGCGCGAGCGAGAGTTTTCCAATCTTTGATGAGATGGGCTCGGATGGGCTCGAGATTCTTAAACTTATTGCACTGTGGCGCCGCGACGAGGATCGGATGAACCCGGCGATCCGCCCGAGCAGGAGGGTGATGGGGGTTCGTCAACGCGACGTCTTGAGGACGCCGCCCTCGTACGTGCGCCAACATTGGCAGCGGGCCATCGGCGCCTACAGCGAGGCGTTGGAGTTCCTCAGAGTTGAGGGGGGGATCCGAGACGGCGACGGCGTGCCCTCCGATGCCATGACGCTGACCCTGGCGTACGCGCTGAACTCTGATTACTCCCTAGATGCAGTTCGCAGTTGGTACTGGACATCCATTGCCGACCAGCGCTATCTCCAAGGTGCAAACACTCAGGTATTGGCGGACATCACGGCATTCCGCAGGTCGCATCACGACCCGGGGGCAGTGCTGACGCAGATGAGAATCTCGCTTCAGGAGCCCATCCGACGCAACCGCATCCTGCGCATGGGGGTTCGCGGCTTGCTGATACGTAACGGCGCATTAGATCCCCTCACTGGAACGCGGCTCGAGGGGCCAACGACCGACGTTTCGATTGTGGAACTGGCGGGCGGGAAGGTTGCGATGAGTCCGGATCGACCGGCGACTGAGATCCTCGTTTTCTCTCGCGAGTCCGCGTCAGAGTTGAAGCACCGGATCAAGAACGAAAGACCTGAATATCTACTCGATCCAATTGCGCTTGGCAGTCAGGAAGTTCCTTCCCTGTCTGCGCTGGGCGACGGCGACTGGCAGACGTCTCGGATCCAGACCTTCCTCTCATGGATGGAGTCCATGCTGTGATCAACTGGAACTGGCCGAAGATCATTGGATGGGGTCTGTTCGCAACTGTTGTTATTTGGTTCGTCGCCCTGGCGCCCACCTTACTGGTCGTCGCGCTGCTGCCGGACAGCAAGCTTCCTGTCTACGGCAGCGCCGGTGGCATGTTCGGAGCTAGCTCCGCGCTCTTCAGCGGCCTCGGCTTCTTCGGCCTTGTGCTCGTTCTCTACTCTGATCTCAAGGAGCGTCGTCGCGACTTGAGTCACCGAGAGGATGACCTTAAGGAGCGCAAGCAGAGCAGGACGCCTTTCCTGGTCCCTTCCGTGGCGGAGAAGGGATCCAGGATCGTCCGTGCGAACAAAGTGGACGGCCGCCACATGGAGACTTCGTTGACACTGGACTTGCTCGTTCAGAACGTCACAGACGAACCGGCGATGAATATCACGCTGACTAGCATGATCGCGGGCGACGGTATGCCAGGCGCCCATGCCGTCATTGATGACACCCCGTTTGGTACGGGCGACGCCGCCAAGAAGAAGGCAAACCTTCACTTCTCTGCATCTGGGGCGGCTGCTGAAAAGCTTCTGCAACATCTGGCCGACGGTGTGGCCACCACGGTCGTGATCGGGCTTGAGTATGCCAGCATAAACGGGACACGCTGGACATCAGAGGTCAAGTACGAGCTAAAGAGTCAGGCGGCCGAACGAATTCTCTTTCAGGGCATCATTGACGGTAACGCCGAGGCCTTCGTCGAAGAGCGACCCGGTTTCAGTGGCGGCGACGACATATTCTTGGCCTTCAGCGTCGTACCTGGCTCATGGACGCATCGGCCGATGGCCTGATGTCCCGGCCGTGATTCCCGCTCTCGCGAGCCGCGGCATTCGATCACATTATCGACAGTTCAATCGAGTATCCTTTATCAATTCAAAGGCCGCAATCATTGGAGCGTTGTGCCCTCGGGCATGGCAGCCGAGAGGCTCGGCACCGTCCGGCACAACGGCAACCGATGTCTTTCGCCAGAAGCGGGTTAGACGAACGGCTTGCTGATGTCGCGCGGCGTCTGCTCGACTCAGCATCACCCGATCAGCTTGTGCGCCTTGGTCGGCATGTTGGCACGTTCGAAAGTCGAGCCGATCCGACTAGGGCGCCGTCCGCCGCCGTCTTTCTGGAGCCGGTTTGATTCGTGCGTACCGTGTAACGCCTGGGCACGAGTACGTGTGGGTGCACGTCGAGCACCAGCCCACGAACGAGGGTGCAGTGTGGCGGTTGGGGCACTCGGAGGACCTTCAGGATCCGTCCGTGCTGCTCGATGCGCTTCGGCGGCTGGGGTCGGATGTTGAGGACTGGGTGTGTGAGACGTCGTTCGGGTGGGGCGAGCAACGCCATGCCCGGCGTCTGGAGCCTGATGACCTGCCAGGATCGCCGTAGGAATGGCAGCATGAGCACCCCGTCACCAGGAGGCCCCATGCCCACCACAGCCACATTCGTCTCGCCGACCGACGGCACTGCTCTTGCAACCCGGACGTGGGGCGAGGAGCTGTCCGCGCCGAAGGGCGTGGTCCAGATCGCCCACGGCATCGCCGAGCACGGGCAGCGTTACGACCGGCTCGCTCGGGCTCTCGTCGAGGCTGGGTACGTCGTGCGGGCGGTCGATCACCGCGGTCACGGCGGGTCCGTCGCGTCGGCCGACCAGCTCGGTCACTTCGACTTCGGGGAGCTGGTGGCCGACGTCGCGGCCATGGGTGCCTCGCTACGCGATGAGTTCCCCGGGATCCCGGTGTTCCTGGTCGCGCACTCGATGGGGTCCTTCGCGGCGCAGACGGTGATCGTGGACCGGTCCGATCTGTACGACGGTGTGGTGCTGTCGGGCTCGACCGCCCTCGACGTACTCGCTGGTGCGCTCGCGAGCGCCGAGGGTCCGGCCGGGCTGGAGGCGTTCAACGCCGGGTTCGAGCACCGGACGGGGTACGAGTGGCTCTCGCGCGATGAGGCCGAGGTCGATGCGTACGTCGCAGACCCGTTGTCCGGGTTCGATCTGCCCGACACCGCCGTGCCCCAGCTCTTCGCCGGCGCCGAGCGGCTGGCCGACCCGGCGGCCCTCGGTGCGATCCGCACCGATCTGCCGGTTCTCGTCGTCTCCGGCGACGCTGACCCGCTTGCCGGAGGCGGCGCCCTGGTCGAGCTGCTGGGGGAGCGTTATCGAGAGGCCGGACTGAAGGATGTGACGGTGACGCTCTATCCCGGGGCGCGTCACGAGATCTTCAACGAGACCAACCGCGATGCGATCACCGCCGACGTGATCGGCTGGCTCACGGCTCATTCCTGACTGGGGCGTCCTCCTCGCGGGCGGCCACCCCGGCGACAGCACCCCCTCGGATGCTGGCTGCTTGGCTGGCGTCGACGAGGTGGTCGGTGTTCGTCGCCAGCGATGGTCAGATAGCTTCGCATATGCGAAACTATCTGTCATGAGTTTCGTGGGTGTGTCCGATGCCGCCGAGCGGCTGGGCGTGTCCACGCGGCGGGTGCAGCAGCTCGTCGCGAGCGGAGCTCTTGGTCAGGTCGCGCGCGGCCTGGTGGACGAGACCTCGGTTGAACGGTTCGCCACCGTTCGGCGTGGCTCGCGTCGCGCATGGTCGGAGGCCACGGCATGGGGCGCGGTGGCGATCTTGTCTGGGGCGGGTGCCGAATGGATGGGGGAGCGGCAGCGGCTCCGCCTCAGGGCGCGACTTCGCGAGCTCTCCGCCGTTGAGCTGGTCGAGCGTGCCCGTGAGAGGGCTGTTGTGACTCGATACCGTGCTCATTCCAGCGCCGGGAAGTACCTCCTGGCGGAACTGGTTTATCCGGTCGATGTGGCGGGCAGGCTTGGTCTCGCGGACACGAACGACATCGATGGCTACCTCTCGGCCGATGACGTCGCTGGCGTGGTGTCGCGACATGGTTTGATTCGGGACGAGGACGGTCGCGTCACGCTCCGCGCTACAACCATGAGCCTCGACGTGGTGCGTGACCTGTCGGGGCGGGGCATCCTGCTCGCGGCAATGGATCTGGCTGAGTCCCTCGACGTGCGCGAACGGCGGGCCGGCCTTGACGCGCTCGAGCATGCGCTGGAGGACTTCCATGGCTGAACGCGCCACCATCGAGGTGCCGAGTCCCGGTGGTGGTTGGGGTGCACCGTGGCCCAACGTCGCTGAGATCGAGGCGGTGCTGAGGCACGAGAAGTGGACGCTGGTCGGCGGTCTGATGGCGCAGCTCCACGCCATTCATCGAGGTGTCGACGCCCTACGGCCGACGAACGACGTGGACCTCGTGCTGCATGTGGAGACGACCCGTGGCATCGCTGCCGAAGCGGCGAACGCGTTGGAGTCGATCGGGTACGCGTTCGCTCCGTCGATCGATGAGCGAAGCACCATTGCCCATCGCTTTGTCCGAGGCACGTCGCGGGTGGATCTCGTCGCCAGCGCCACGGATGTCGTCGACGTTCTGGTGGCCGACCATGCCGCACCTCGTGTGATTGAGAAGCTGCGCGGCAAGAACATGATGGCGATCGAAGGGGGGACTCAAGCACTGCAGCGAACCATCAACGCGCGCCTGCAGATCACACCAGGGCGAACGACGACGGTAAGCGTGCCGTCCCCATTCGGTGCGCTGATCCTCAAGGCGGCCGCGTACCAGACCGATCCACGCGACAAGGAGCGCCACCTCCAGGATGCCGCGCTCCTGTTGTCGGTGATCGAAGATCCCTACGCAGAGCGTGAACACTTCGCCGGGTCGGACCGGGCTCGCCTGGCGGCGCTCGCGAAAGCGATGCCAGACAACGCGCGGGCATGGAGAGCCCTTCCTGCAGATCGACAGACCGACGGTCAAGTCGCGCTCCGTATTCTCACGGGCTGAGGCCGCCCGGCCGAGGGATACTCGCGGTAGGAGAGTGGCCGGGTGTGACGTCTCGGCCGACGTACGTGACTTCTCGGCATGCTTGCGCCGGACAGCCTCCTGCCGGGCGGCCGCCCGGCACAGCTCGCCTCAGACGTACGGCCGGATGGCGTCGATGATGCGGGACCAGTTCTCGGCGCCGTACCCGCGGGAGCGGGCCCAGGTGTAGTGGGCCTGGACGGCGCGGGGGAGGTCGGTGTCGATGCCGGCGGCCTCGCTGGCCTCGACGAGGTGGTCGGCGGTGGCGCCCATCATCGTCACGGTGCTGAGGTGGCCGGGGTGCTGGCCGGCCTCGAGCTGGGCGCCGAGGTCCTCGCCGGCGGCGAGCATCGGGGGGATGCCCGCCAGGGTCTGCATGAGCTCAGGCAGAGCAGCAGAGGGCTTGATGCCGCCGGTCTCGAGCAGGGCGACGGCGTGGAGGAGCGAGGAGAGGGAGGTCAGGAAGATGTCCAGGTTGGCCTGGTACATCAGCTGGGCGAGCCCGGGGTCCTCGCCGAGGTAGCGGACCGACCCGATGCGGGCCAGCGCGTCCTCGTGCTGGGACAACACGGAAGCGGGGCCGCTGACATAGACGTACGCATCGGGGGTCCCGACCATCGGGGCCGGGACCATCACGCCGCCGGTGAGGAAGTGGGCGCCGTGCGAGGCGGCCCACTCCGCACCCCGGCGCGTCCCGTCCGGCGACTCGGAGCTGAGGTTGACGATCGTGCGACCCTCGAGCTCGGAGGTGGCGGAGCCGAGCACGTCGTACATCGCCTGGTAGTCGGTCAGGCTGAGGATGACCAGGTCGCTGGCCGCGACGGCCTTCGCCGGGGAGTCGGCCAGCTGGGCGCCGGCGGCCACCACCTCCGAGGCGCGCGAGGCCGTGCGGTTCCATACGGTCACCGGATGCCCGGCTGCGAGCAGGCTGTGGACCATCGCCTGGCCCATGGGGCCGAGGCCGATGAGGGTGACGGGGGTGAGAGGTTGATTCATGAAGACAATCCTCGGCCTTTACGTACGATGGCGGGAGTACCCACTATTTACTGGGGTACTTACCAATTGGTGAGTGAGGAAGCCCGATGACGAAGCCCCGAAACGGTCCCTACATCTGCGGCATCGACGCCGCGCTCGACGTGGTCAGCGGCAAGTGGAAGGGGCTGATCCTGTGGGAGCTCGACAACTACGGCGTACGCCGCTTCGCCGAGCTCCGCCGAGGCCTGCCCGGCGTCAGCGAGAAGATGCTGACCCAGCACCTGCGCGAGATGGAGCACGACGGGCTGGTGCACCGGGAGGTCTATGCCGAGGTGCCTCCGCGGGTGGAGTACTCGCTGACCGATCACGGCCGCAGCCTCAACACCGCGCTCGGGCCGCTCGGCCGCTGGGGCATGGACCGCATCGCCCGCGAGCGCACCGAGCTGGTCGAGCACCGCGACGCGGGATTGCTGCCCCGCCCCTAGCAACAGGCCGTCAGACCGACCGGACCTCCGACCCAGCCGCCCGCGTCGGCAGGCCCGCGGAGGCCAGCAGGGCCAGCTTCTCCGCATCGGCCGAGCCGGCGTCGGGGTGGTAGACGACGAGCATCAGGTCGTCGGTGCCGTTGATCGTCAGCCACTCCCGGTTGAGGGTGATCTCGCCGACCTGCGGATGGTTCATCTTGATCGGGGCGCCGGTCTGGGCGCGTACGTCATGGCGTGCCCAGAGCTGCCGAAAACGCGCGCTGGCCAGGGAGAGCTCGCCGATGAGCTCGATGAACCGGGGGTCGTCGATATCGGTGCCCACCGCCTGGCGCAGGTTGCCGACGAAGCACTCCGTCATCGACTCCCACTCCGGATGGAAGGCCTGCTGGCCCGGGTCGAGGAACTGGTCCCGCAGCTGGTTGCCTCCCGCCGCGAGCCGCGGCGAGAGCGCACGCGCAAGAGCGTTGGCCGCCAGGATGTCGAAGTAGCGCCCCCCGATGAACGCGGGCTGCACCATCGAGTCGAGCAGCTTGAGCGCCCCGGGCGGGACGGTCTCCTTGCGCCGCCTCCGACGACGCCGGGGTGCCTCGGTGACCAGCGACATCATGTGGGCGGTGTGGTCGTCGTCGAGCTGGAGCACGCGGGCGATCGACTCGAGCACCTGCGCCGACGGGTTGCGGTCGCGGCCGCGCTCCAGGCGCAGGTAGTAGTCGGCGCTGATCCCGGCGAGCATCGCGACCTCCTCGCGGCGCAGCCCGGGGACGCGACGTACGCCCGCGGCCGGGATGCCGGCCGCCTCCGGCGTCACCAGCGCCCGCCTGGCCTGCAGGAACGCGCCCAGCGGGTTCGTCACCTCACTCATCTCTGCAGCCTCGTGCCTCCAGCCTAGGTCGGCCCCGAGCAGGTAGCGGGGGTCCTGTCAGGACCCGGTCCGACCAGGACTCTGGGCGGTGGTCGCCGGCATGCCTAGCGTCGAAGACGGCCCGATCGGGCCGTCCGACGAAAGGAAACAAACAGCAATGACCGTCGCACTCATCACCGGCGCCAACAAGGGCATCGGATTCGAGACCGCCCGCCAGCTCACCGACGCCGGCTATGACGTCTACCTCGGAGCACGAGACGTCGAGCGAGGAGAGAAGGCGGCCGCCGAGCTCGGCGCGCGCTTCGTACAGCTCGATGTCACCGACGACGCCTCGGTCGCCGCAGCACTGGCCACCATCGCGGCGGCCGAGGGTGGCCTCGACGTACTCGTGAACGATGCCGGCGTCCTCGTCGCCGAACCGCTCGACGGCCCGACCGCACTGCAGGTCTTCGACGTCAACGCGGTCGGGATCGTCCGGGTCACCGAGGCCGCCCTGCCGATGCTGCGCCGCTCGGAGAACCCGCGGGTGGTCAACGTGTCCAGCAGCATGGGTTCGTTCTGGGCCAACACCAATGCCGACCGGGTCGAGCACGGGATGTTCCTGCCGCTGTACGCCGCGTCCAAGGCCGCCGCGACCATGCTGACCGTCCAGTACGCCAAGGCGAACCCCGACATCAGGTTCAACGCAGTCGAACCCGGCCCCACGGCAACCGACATGACCGCCGGCTTCGGCATCGAGGACATCGCCGAGTCGCCCGCGGAGAGCGCCAAGACCGTCGTACGCCTCGCCACCCTGGGACTCGACGGCCCCACCGGGACGCTCCAGGACAAGGACGGGCAGCTCGCGTGGTAGTGGTCACAACCGGCGGTTATCGGCCGTTCGCGATTTGGGCGGGGGAGCGGAGACTTGTGAACCTGAAGTAATGAGTCAAGCTAAAAGTGAGACCACCGCGGGCGAAGCCGGCGACCGGTCTTTCCTGGGCCAGCCACGCGTACTGGCCAACCTGTTCGGCGTCGAGCTGTGGGAGCGGTTCAGCTTCTACGGCATGCAGGGCATCCTGGCGATCTACCTCTACTACTCCGTGGCCGAGGGCGGCCTCGGGATCAGCGAGACGGTCGCGCTCGGGATCGTCGGTGCGTACGGCGGAGCGGTCTACCTGTCCACGATCATCGCGGCCTGGATCGCCGACCGCCTGATCGGCGCGGAACGTACGCTCTTCGCCTCTGCCTGGCTGGTCGTCTTCGGCCACCTCGGGCTCGCCCTGATCCCCGGCATCGCCGGGGTCGGGGTCGGGCTGGTGCTGATCGCGCTCGGTTCGGGCGGGGTGAAGGCGAATGCCTCGTCCCTGGTCGGCACCTTGTACGCCGCCGATGACGAGCGCCGCGACGCCGGGTTCTCCCTCTTCTACCTGGGCATCAACCTGGGTGCCCTGGTCGGTCCGCTGCTGACCGGGCTGCTGCAGAAGCAGTGGGGCTTCCACGTCGGCTTCGGGCTGGCCGCGATCGGCATGATCTTCGGTCTGGTGCAGTACGCCCTCGGCCGCAGCAGGCTTCCCGCCGAGAGCCGTGTCGTCCCCAACCCGCTTCCCGCCGCCGAGCGTGGCCGCTGGATCGCCATCGCCGTCGCCGCCGTGGCGGCGATCGTGGTGCTCTGCCTGACCGGTGTCATCACCGCACCGCGCCTGGCCAACATCGTGATCGGCATCAGCGCGGTCGCCGCGGTCGCGCTCTTCGCCGTCATCCTCTCCAGTCGCCACGTCACCGCCGTCGAGCGGAGCCGGGTGTGGGCGATGGTGCCTTTGTTTGTTGCCTCCGCGGTGTTCTGGTCGCTCTACCAGCAGCAGTTCACCGTCATGGTGGTCTACTCCGACCAGCGCCTGGACCGCGACATCTTCGGCTGGGAGATGCCGGTCTCCTGG
The DNA here is from genome assembly GCF_042719275.1 of Nocardioides sp. NPDC058538. NCBI lineage: Bacteria > Bacillati > Actinomycetota > Actinomycetes > Propionibacteriales > Nocardioidaceae > Nocardioides > Nocardioides sp. NPDC058538. The sequence goes on from NZ_JBHXNY010000034.1 coordinate 13,257, forward strand.
GTCAACTCGATCAACCCGGTCTTCATCATCCTGCTCTCCGGGGTCTTCGCGGCTCTGTGGACCAAGCTCGGCTCCCGTCAGCCGTCGACCCCGGTGAAGTTCGCGATCGGCACGATCCTGATGGGGATCGCGTTCTGGGTCTTCCTGCTGATGCCGAGCGGTGAGCACACCGTGCCGCTGATCGGCCTCGCGTTCATCCTGCTGCTCTTCACCCTCGCCGAGCTGCTGCTCTCCCCGGTCGGTCTCTCGCTGGCCACCAAGCTCGCCCCCGAGCGCTTCCGCACCCAGATGATGGCGCTGTTCTTCCTCTCCGTCGCCCTCGGCACCGCGATGTCCGGCCGGCTGGCCGAGTTCTACGACGTCAACGACGACAGCGGCTTCTTCTGGTGGGTCGGGCTCGCCTCGGTCGTCGTCGGTGTCCTCCTGCTCATCGGCAACCGGCCCATCCGGCGGCTGATGGCCGGCGTGCACTGATCCTGTTCGCCTGCGCCGCCGGCCGTCGGACGCCTCCGAGGGAAGTGTGGATCAGGCCATCTTCCGGCGACGGGTGAGGAAGGCGCCGATGCCCCCGATGCTGGCGAGCAGCCCGCCGACGGCGAGGAGCACTCCGTTCGGACCGCCCGTGTTCGGCAGGGTCCCAGCCAGACCGGCATCGATCCGGGTCGGGACCTCGGAGTCGGCCTTGATGCTGGCGGATTCAGCCGTGGTGTTGGCGTCCTTGACGACTGCCGCGCACCTCTCCGACTCGTTGGTCTTGGTCTCGTAGACAGCCGGGATGACGACCGTGACCGAAGAGGCAGGCGAGTCCTCCACAGTGACCTCTGATGCCGGGCTGTCCTCCACCGTGCGGGTGTCGACCAGGTCCCAACCCTCAGGCTCGTCGGCGGTCCAGGATGCGTCGGCCAGGTTCGTGGTCGGCTCACCGTCCTGGACGAAGTAGAGCGTGACGTCGGGGTCGGTGTGGGCCTCCCTCGCGATCACGGTCTGCTCGTACTGCTCGCCGATCCGGGACAGGTTCAGCGGGTTGTCATCGCCGTCCTGACCGTCCTCATCGGCCGGGGTCCCCGACGTGGTGGTCCAGGTGGTGAAGTGGTCCCACTGCCACGGGCCGAAGACGGCAGGAGTGGCCTCTTCGACCACGACGGTCTCGGTCCAGGCCTCCTTGTCCACTACGGTCTCCGTCCAGGCCTCCTTGTCCACGACCGTCTCGTCCCATGCCTCCTCGTCCACGACGGTGACGGTCTCGGTCAGGTCGCCCCCGGCGAAGCGGACCCAGCCCTTGTCGCCGTGCTCGTCCTCGCCGTTCCAGTCCGGCGTGTCCAGGTAGCGGACCTTGCCGGTCTGCTTCTGCCTGTAGGCGTAGCCACGGTCCTGAACGCGAGTCTCCTCGTGGGTGACCGCCTCGTGGTGGACCACGTGCGTCTCGGCCGGGTGCTCGACCGTGTGGGTCTCAGCCGGGTGCTCGATGGTGTCGGTCACCGCGTCGGTGCCGGGCGTGTAGGTCCGGGTGTAGACCGAGTTGCGGAACTGGTCCTCGGTGACAGCCTCGTGGCTCTCACCCTTGACCACCTTCGAGAAGCGGGACTCCTCGTGGGACACCGCGTCGGTGTGCTCCACGTGCGTGACCGCAGGGGTGACCTCGGTGGTCTTCTTCTCGTCGGCGACCTTGACCTGAGAGGTCACGGTGGTCGTCTTGCAGTCCTGCGCGGCCTGAGCCCCAGGGGCTGCCACGACCGTGGCGACTCCGGCAACGGCTACAGCCGCGAGGCCGATCTTGATGGGGTTGTGCGTGTTCATGGGTTGGTTCCTTCACGGGCTGTTGTGGTTCGTGCCTGTGGTGAGCAGGCAGGGCTGAGGTACCCGAGACCGGGCGGGCGGACAGAGATGCCTGTCGCGGTCGGCCTGGGCCGATCTCGGGTGGATGGTGCGGACCTCTTGAAACCGAGGAGCAAGTGCGGCGCGTTGGGCCGCCCCGGCGAGGCCTGTGAGATGAGGGTCTCCCGGCGCTGTCTCAGCGGGTTGAGGGAATTCCCTTCACCTACCCCATATTGGGGTGGACGGGACTTTCGACCCTCTTGTGTTGCCCGACTCTTGGGACCAGGTCCCGGGTGGTATTCGGCAGGGTCGCAGCGGGTCACGGCCCGTCGCGCTGCCGGTCCGCATCGACCGAGACTGCGCCGCCTGACCTGGCGTAGCCTGGGGACATGAGCGCGGACGACGACCTGTACGCCGAGATCCCAGCCCTCGATGAGCGGTCACGACGAGCGCTGACGGTTGCCGAGAAGTGGATCGGGGAGGGCATCGCGGGTGTCGCGATCGGTGCCGCCGAGGATGGGGGACCGGCGGTGGTGGTCTACGCCCTCGACCCGGCCTCGGCCGCGGTGCGGTCCTTGCCGCAGGAGTGCGAGGGCCTGCCGGTGCGCGTGGAGACCGGAGACGCCTTCAGAACCGAGGGCTGACGGCATCTCCGGGCCCTTCAGCCGATCACGGCCAGACACGCACCTGAAGGGCGAGCTGGACCAGCGCGATCGGGTTGAGGATCGTCGCCACGCTCGATCCCGCGAAGAGCAGCCCGACCGGGTTGTTCTGCAGGTCGAGCACCATCGAGCCGGAGTCGCCGCCGGCTGACATGTTGGTCGTGATGATCTGGTTGCAGAACTTCGCGACGTTCCCGCCGCCGTAGTTGACGTTCACCGTCGCCGCGATGGCGGTGACCCTGCCGGTGGTGAAGTTCGTGGTGCGGCCGGTCTTCTTGAGCAGCATCCCCACGGTTGCGGCCTTGGCGGCCGTGGCCGGGTAGCCGTTCCAGTAGACGTCGCGGTCGATCACGTGGAACGGCACCTCTGCGACCGCGGCGTCCACGGAGTTGCAGGTGCCGTCGAACCTGATCGGCACGAACCGGGCCAGCCGGCCGATCACGTCCGCCGGTGCCGTTCCACCGTCGAACGGGCCGGGCTGCAGGATCGGGTCGCCGATGCTGGCGTCGTTGGAGTTCGCGAGCACGTGGTTGTTGCTCAGGATGTAGTAGCGCGGCGGGATCCCTGGAAAGGAGCGCAGGTCGTACGCGCCCGCGCCGATCGTCCCTGCGGTGATCTTGAAGTGCCCGACGCTGAAACCCGGTCGAGCCGGACGGATCCGGGTCGCCAGGGTCTGGGCGTCGACCTCCTGGGTCTCCATGAGCTGCTGGCTCCCGCCGGCGAACAGGTGCCCGACCTCGAGGACGTCGGTCGGCTTGCCGTCGACCGTGTCCGGGATGGTGTCCGTGCTGCTGACCAGCTCGGTCGGCATCTTCTGGCTGACCAGCACCATCACGCTCGGTGTCTCGGTCTGCTCGCCGTTCGTGATCTTGAGGCCGACCCCGACGCCGACCACGTTCTCCCTGCCGAGCAAATCCTCCTCGGCCGATGCCTTCGAGTCGGCCACGGCCGAGAGCTCGTCCGGCACCGCCTCTGACTGTGCCATGAACAGATCTTCGTTGTTCATGTTCATTCCCCCTGTGGGCTCCAGGTTCCGGACCTTCCAGAACGACAACCGAAGCCTCACTATCGAGGAGCGGTAGCGGCAGGCTCTGATACGCGGGGCGGTATTCAGTGTGCAGTCGCGACGCAGAACTCGTTGCCCTCGACGTCGCGCAGGACCGTCCACTGGATTCCGAACTCGTCGTGCTCGCCGAGGACCGTGGCGCCGAGGTCGACCAGGCGAGCGACCTCCGCAGGCCGGTCCTCTGCGATGAGGTCGGGGTGAGCGCGGTTCTTCGCCCGGCGCGGCTCAGGGACACGCGCGAACAGCCATGCCGCTGCGCCGGGCGTGGGCTGCTTCAGGCCGATGGAGCTGAACTCGTCGCTGCTGCCCTCGTCGAGCTTCCGGTCCAGCGCGGCGGCCCAGAACGTGGCGGTACGCAGCGCGTCGGAGCAGTCGAAGCTGATCGCGGCAAGGGTCAGGGTCATGGAGTGTCCTTTCGGGGGATGAGCGGCCAGACGATCCGATGGACATCAGTGGGTCGCTCATGCGGCCATCCTCGGGCATCCCCCTGGGGGAGAGGCAAGCAGTGAAGTCAGGTCCGGTTGGGGTCGCCGCGGGTGACGTCGACGTACTCGATCTCGATCGTCGAGAGGTCGAGGCCGGGAGCGGGCCCGAGGATGCCCTCGACGATCTCGAGGATCCGCGGGCGCAGGGTGTCGGCGAGCGGGTGGAGCTCGACGCCGTACCTGGCGACGAGGCGGATGTGGATGCCGGTCAGGCGGCCGTCGTCGACGCGCAGGTCGATGGCTTCGGGCGCGTGAGTGGGGTGCTCCTGGAGCAGCCGGCGCAGCGCCGCGGTGACGACGCGTGCGGAGACGTACGTCTCGGAGCCCTGCTCATCGCGCGCCGGCGTGCCCAACTCGGTGAAGGTGAGGATCGGCTCGGACGGGATCACGATGGCGCGCACGCGCGACATGATCGAGCCGGCCAGGTCGACCCATCCGGGTGGCTGCTCGGCACGGGCGGCGCGGATGGCGCGGCCGAGGGGGCTGGGATCTAGCGCCATCTGGCCATCCTCTCCGCGAGTGTGCGTCGTCCGCGGTACAGGTGTCCGCGGACGGCGCCGATCGGCATGGCCAGGGCGATGGAGATCTCCTCGTAACTCATCTCTTCGACCTCCCGCAACAGCCAGGTCGCCCTTTGATGCCACGGCAGCTCGTTCAATGCTAGCTGCAACGCATCCAGCAGTTCGGCGTCCAGAACAGACTGCAGAGGGTTGTCCGTCGCGGCCGGGGACAGCCGCGACATCAGCCCGTCGTCGATGGGTGTCGCGCGCCGGTTGCGCTGGAGATCGGCCGCGCGACGGTGCACGAGTCGGATCAACCAGGTGCGCAGCGAGGAGCGCCCCGCGAAGCCCGACAGGCTCCGCCACGCCGAGACGAACGCCTCCTGGGTGGCCTCGGCGGCGTCGCCGGCGTCGCCGACCAGGTGAAGGGCGTACCGATACATGGCCGGGCCATGCCGATCCACGATCTCCCTGAACGCCTCGTGGTCGCCCAGGCGGGCGGCGCGCACGAGGGCTTCATCCGTCGCCAACGGCTCAGATGACGCCTGCGAATTCGACATTGCCCCCGAGTTCCTCGTCTGCTGCCACGCGAGGGCAGAGTCTGGATAGGAGAGTTCTACCATCCGCAAGCAAAGAGATGTGAGCTAGAACACACCCGAATTCCTGTGACACATCGGTACGAGGTTGCGACTAACCAGCGTCAGATCAACCGAACACGATCAGGAAGGTGCTTCTCATGGCGCAGACGAAGTCGGAGACCACGAGCTTGTCGACCACGGGGACAGACTCGGGTGCTCTGGTGAGTGAGCACGGGCGTACGTCGATCGCCGACACCGTGGTCTCGAAGATCGCGGGGATCGCTGCTCGCGAGATCAGCGGCGTGCACGACCTCGGTGGCGGCGCGGCCCGCGCGGCCGGAGCGATCCGCGAGCGGATCCCGGGTTCGCGGACCAACATGGGCCAGGGCGTCGCGGTCGAGGTGGGGGAGCGGCAGGCGGCCGCCGACCTCGACATCGTCGCCGAGTACGGCACCTCGATCCCCGACCTCGCGAGCGCGATCCGCCGCAACGTGAAGGCCTCGGTAGAGCGCATGACCGGCCTCGAGGTCACCGAGGTCAACATCACCGTGCACGACGTCTTCCTCGAGGACGAGGCCCGCGACTCCGACCCGGACGCCGGCCGGCGGGTGGAGTGACCGTGCCGGCCGACCCCGATCCGCACGACGGCGCCGAGCCGGACGTTGCGGACGTGGTGGCAGCGGCCGTGCTCGCGGTGCCCGGTGTCCACGACCTGCATGCCGGCGTCGCCGGGGAGGTGGCCACCTACCTCCCCGGGCGCCGGGTCAACGGGATCAGGATGCGCGAGCCCGGCTGCTCGGTCCACGTCGTCCTGCACTGGGGATTCCCCGTCATCGGCACCACCGACGCGGTGCGTGACGCGGTCCGACCGTACGTCTCGGGCCCGGTGGACATCACGGTGGAGGACATCCTCCCGCCCGGCAGCACAGGCTCGGCCACGGCCTGACCGCTTCGACCTCTGAAGGAGAACACGTCATGACCAACTCGACACTGGGCCTGGTCGCCGGCCTGCTGCTCACGATCGCGATCGTCACCGGGGGCCTCATCGGCCTGCTGCTGGCCGTCGTGCTCGGCGGCGCCGGCTACCTCATCGGCGGCCACGTCGACGGCGAGCTCGACCTGGGCAGTCTGCTGCGAGGACGCCGTGATTGAGTCCCCGACGCGTCCGATGCCGACCACCGATGAGGGCTCGCACGACCCCGACCTCGTCGAGGACCGGGGCACGCTGGATGTGCGCAACAAGGCCCTCCAGCGGATCGTCGAGCACATCGTGCTGCGGGTCCCGGGCACGGTGACCCACCGCAGCACACTCGGCCGCATCACCGGCATGGCGCTGCCCAAGGCCGAGATCACGACCGAGGGCCGTGCCGCCCGGGTGAAGGTCGACATCGCGATGGCCTGGCCCGGCAACATCTCCCAGGTCGCCACGACCGTGCGGGACACCGTACGTCAGGAGGCGTTTCGCCTCTCGGGCATCCAGATCCGCAGCGTCGACGTCACCGTGCACGCGGTGGACCCGTCGGCCTCCGACGACACCGGCAGGAGGGTGGAATGAGCACGCCCACCGTGGAACACGTCGAACAGGTTGAACGCGTCGCCCGCCCGGCGGCGCCACGCGTCCAACCCCGCCGCGCGCCGGTAGCGGTCGCGACCGCCACCGTGCTGGCCATCGTGCTGATCGCGTTCGCCGTGGTCGCCATCCGCGAGCTCGCGCTCAGCCAGGGATGGGCGGCCGGCACGCCGCTGGCCCCCGACCTCGTCGAGGGTCTCGACGGCCTACGCGCGTCCGTCGGACTGGCGATCGGCGGCGGGGCCATCGCGCTCATCGGGCTGGTGCTGCTCTGGCTCGGGCTGCGGCCTGGGCGGCGTACGCACCTCCGCGTCGCCGGCGATGCCGACCTGTGGCTCTCGCCCGGCGCGGTCGCCGCCATCGCCCAGGAGACCGCCGACCGGCTTCCCGGGGTGGTCTCGGCCGAGTCGTCACTCAGGTCAAGGCGTCGCGTCGTCGTCGACATCGTCGCGCAGGACGCGGCTGCGGTCGCCGAGCACGTGAGTGCCGTACTCGAGGACCAGGTCGGGCGACCGACCGGAGCCAGCATCAAGGTACGAGCCACGGAGGTTCCCCGATGACGCCCCGCATGATCAGGATCGACCGGGCGCTGACCCTGCTCGTGGCGATCCTTCTGGTCGCCCTGGGCCTGCTGATGGTCGACTGGCACTACCGATGGCTCTTCGACACCTACCCGACCGAGCTCTCCACCGGGCCGGCCCGTGAGTTCGTGACGGCGGGCTGGTTCCCCTGGGCGCTCGCCGCGGCGGGCATCGTCCTGGGGTTCCTCGGCCTGACGTGGCTGCTGGCGCACCTGCGCCGGCGCGGCCCCTCGACGATGCGACTCCGGACGAGCGACGAGACCGGTCGCGTCCAGGCCGATCTCCGCTCGATCGCCGATGCCGCCGGGGGCAGGCTCGAGAGCATGGCTGCTCTCACCGGTGTCACGGGGACCGTCGCCACCATCCGGTCGCGGCCGGTGATCCTGCTGCGCGGGCGGATCGACCCCGTCGCGTCGGCCGACTCGATCACCGACGCCGCCGAGACCTGCGCCCGGGACGTCGCCGCGGCGTTCCCCGATCAGGCGATCAGCTGCCGGATCCTGGTCGACTCGCCGCGACGAGGCAAGGGACGACAGCAGTCCCAGATGCGGGTGCGCTGAGGGCTCGATGCCGGGGCTCGATGCTCCTGATGACGGCGTGACCCGAGCGGGGGCGGGGCCACGTCGTCTCCAGGAGCATCGAGCCGCCACCTCACTCGGAACGTGTGGGTGCACCCGGGGAGGCATCGGCCATAGCGACCTCGCGCCGCCACACCCCGACGGCGACGGCACCGAGCAGCACCGGCACGGCCACGGTGAACACCCGCCACACCATCAGCCCGGCCACGGCCGCCGCCTCGACCTCGAGGCCACCGGCTTCGACCAGGGCGGCGAGGATGAGAGCATCGACGATGCCGATCCCCCAGAGGGGGAACACGGTGAACGGGAAGGCGAACAGGTAGGCGATCGCGATCCACACGAGGCTCACCTCGTCCGCCGTGACGCCGACGAAGCGCAGGCACAGGGTGAGCGCGGCGAGGTCGACGACCATCATGCCGACCTGAGAGAGCACCGCCAGGGGGAACCCGCTGTGGAACCGCTCGGCGATGTCGGCACGGAAGCTCTGACACGCATCGGCCCAACTATCGGGGTCGACCGACTTCCGGAACCGGCGGACGATCCGTCCGGAGCGGGTTCCGACGGTGCGGGCGAGCCGGTCGCTGCGTACGACCATGAGAACGGTCACGAGGATGACGGCCGCGACCGCGATGCTGAGCAGCTCGAGCCACCGGAACGAGGGGGCCTCGCCGACGGTCAGCAGCAGGATGAATCCCAGGAGCGGGCCCGAGAACCTCGCGATGTAGAACGTCAGCGAGTTCATCACCGTGCCGGCGAGGCCTTTGGCGGGGCTGACCCCCCACGACTTGAACATCGCGACCCGCAGCGCGATGTCGCTCGGCGGCGGAGCGATGAGCGACATCAGCGTCGCGCCGAGGTCGTTGATGGTGGCCCGGTAGAACGTCACCCCGCGGATGAAGAACCTCAGTGGCATCGCCAGCAGGACCTGACGAGCCAGGACGACGACGAGCAGCACGATGGCATGCCACCAGCTGAGGCGCGTCAGCGCGTCCCGGGCCGCCTCCCAGTCGACCCGCCCGACCAGACGTACGACGGTGACGGTGCTGAGCGCGGCCACGACCAGCAGGACGATGCGGGTGATCCAGGCGCGACGTCCAGGCCGGGCATCGCTGACGTCGGGGCCCTCCGGTGTGCTCACTGCGCGGCCGCGACGGCTCAGAAATCCACGGGATCGCGGCTGATCGGGCAGGTCATGCAGTGTCCGCCACCGCGGCCCCGGCCGAGCTCGGCTCCCACGATGGTGATGACCTCGACCCCGGCCTTGCGCAGCAGCGTGTTGGTGAGGGTGTTGCGGTCGTAGGTGAACACCACGCCGGGCTCGAGCGCGACGGCGTTGTTGCCGCTGTCCCACTGCTGTCGCTCGGACTGATAGACGTCCCCGCCGGTGTCGATCACGTGGATCGAGGGCAGCCCGAGCGCCTGCGCCACGACGTCGACGAAGGCCGCGTCGCCGTGGTCGATCACCTCGACCCCGGGCGCCTTGTCGGAGGGCACCAGGGTGAAGGTGTGTACGGCATCCATGATCGTCGGATACAGCGTGACGATGTCGCGATCGACGAACGTGAAGACCGTGTCCAGGTGCATGGCCGCCCGCAGCTTCGGCATCCCGGCGACGATCACCTTCTCCGCGGCTCCCCGCTCGAAGAGGGCCTTGGCGACCTGGGTGATCGCCTGGCGAGAGGTGCGCTCGCTCATGCCGACGAGCACGACTCCGTTGCCGACCGGCATCACGTCGCCGCCCTCGAAGCTGGCCTGCCCCCACTCCTGCTCGGGGTCGCCCCACCACACGGTCGAGCCGACGTAGTCGGGGTGGTGCTGGTAGATCGTCTTGTAGAGGAGCGTCTCGTCCTTGCGCGCCGGCCAGTAGAGCGGGTTCATGGTCAGCCCGCCGTACAGCCAGCAGGTCGTGTCCCGGGTGTAGAGCGTGTTCGGCAGCGGCGGCATCAGATACTCCCGGGCTCCGGTCGACTCCCGGGCGAGGCCGACGTAGGGGGAGCGGAAGTCGCTGGGCAGGTCGTTGGTCGCGAGGCCGCCGATGAGGAACTCCGCCAGCTGTCGGTCCGAGACCGACTCGAGGTAGGTACGGGTGTCGTCGACCAGCCCGAGGCCGACCTGGTTCGGCACGATCTTGCGGTCGAGGATCCAGTCCTTGGCGCCGGCGACCGCGAGCGTCTGTGCCAGCAGGTCGTGCAGCTCGACGACCTCGACACCACGCTGGGTCAGCTTGTTCACGAAGTCGGCGTGGTCGCGCTGGGCGTTCTCAACCCACATCACGTCGTCGAAGAGCAGTTCGTCGTTGTTGCTGGGGGTGAGCCGTCGGTGGGCCAGGCCGGGTGCGCAGACGAGCACCTTCCTGAGCCTGCCGACCTCGGAGTGGACGCCGTACGCGGGCTCCTGCTCGGACATGAGATGCCTTTCTGTTGGGGACGGGAGGTCAGAGGGAGATCCGGCCGGACCACAGGCCGAAGACGGCGAGCGCCGCTCCGATGAGGATCGCGCCGAACAGTGCTATCTCGGTGGGACTGAAGATCCGCCGGCCACGTTCGCTGCGGGCCTTGATGTACAGCAACGACGCCGGCGCGAGGATCAGCGTCATCAGCAGCACGAACTTCAGCCCGGCAGCGTCGAAGAGGAAGAACGTGTAGGCCGTCGCGATGCCGGCCACGATCGTCTCCTTGCGACGTACGCCGGCCGGCACGCCTTCGTACGCCTCGCCGGTCAGGCCGAGCTTGAGTGCGTACGCGGCGGCCAGCAGGTAGGGCAGGATCGCCAGGCTGGTGGCGAGATCGAGCATGAAGTTGAGCGCGTCGTTGACGAACAGGGTGAGCGCGAGGAGCGCCTGGACGCCGAGCGACGTCACCACGAGCGCGGTGATCGGGGTGCCGTTGCGGTTCTCCTGACCCAGGAAGGCGGGCATGTCGTCGGAGCGGGCCGGGACGTACATGACCTCAGCGGCCATCAGCGTCCAGGCGAGGTAGGCACCCAGGACCGAGACGATCACCGCGATGCTGATGAACACCTCGCCCCAGTCGCCGACCACCGACTCGAAGACCCCGACCATCGACGGCTGCCGGGTGGCGGCCAGCTCGGGCTGCGGGACGACGGAGTAGCTGGAGAGGGTGACCAGCGCGAAGATCGACAGCACGCTGAGGAAGCCCAGCACGGTCGCCTTCCCGACGTCCTCGCGCTTCTTGGCGTAACGGGAGTAGACGCTGGCCCCTTCGATGCCGATGAAGACGAAGGTGGTGATCAGCATGGTGTTGCGGATCTGCTCGTCGAGGTTGCCGAGATCGCCGTAGCCGGTGGCGACCCAGTTGTCGGCGAAGACGCCGGCGTCGAAGGAGATGAAGAGGACCACGATGAAGACCAGGATCGGCAGGACCTTGAAGATCGTGACGATCCGGTTGATCACCGCGGCGTCGCGGACGCCGCGCGCGATCAGATAGTGGAAGAGCCACACCCCCACGGTGGAGAGCGCGACGGCGAGTACGGTGTCGCCGTCACCGAACCCGTCGAAGAAGGCGCCGATGGTGGCGCCGATGAAGACCCAGTAGAAGGTGTTGCCGGCGATGGAGCTCGCCCAGAAACCGATCGCGGAGTTGAAGCCCGCGTAGTCGCCGAAACCGGTCTTGGCGTAGATGAAGACCCCGGAGTCGAGCTCGGGCTTGCGGATGGCGAGGCTCTGGAAGACGAACGCCAGCATGAGCATGCCGGCGCCGGCGATCGCCCAGGCGATCAGCGAGCCGAGGATGCCGGTGGCGACCCCGAACCGGGCCGGCAGGGAGAAGACCCCGGCGCCGACCATCCCACCCACGACCATCGCGGTCAGGGTCGGGAGACTCATCTTCGCTGCAGCGGGGGCCTCGGTGGTGGCAGAGTCAGAACTCATGCCCCTGATCTGATGTCCGATCCGATCCGTCCACCTCACCCGGAACGTGTGATCCGCCCCGCTTCGCCTGCGACGACGCTGAGATGGTCCTGTGAAGGGAGACAATGATGGGCTTTCGAGACCGACGCGAGAAGCGTCAAGAGGAACGCGAGGCCTTCGGGCGCGGCGGGAGCGCCCACCGCTTCCAGATGCGCCAGAAGATGATCTCCATCGGTGACGACTACTGGATCGAGAACGAGGACGGCGAGCGGGTCTTCCGTGTCGACGGCAAGGCGTTGCGGCTGCGCGACACGTTCGATCTCGAGGACGCCCACGGCAACAAGATCTGCCGCATCCAGACCAGGGTCCTGCACATCCGGGACTCGATGGCGATCGAGGACGCTGACGGCAAGAAGCTCGCCCTCGTGCACAAGGCGCTCATCTCGCCCCTGCGTGACCGCTGGAAGGTCGACCGCGAGCACGGCGAGGACTGGACGGTCCAGGGCAACATCGTCGACCACGAGTACGACATCGAGGCCGACGGACGCAAGATCGCCGAAGTGTCCAAGAAGTGGTTCCGCATCCGGGACACCTACGGTGTCGAGGTCGCGCCCGGCGAGGACGCAGCCCTCGTCCTGGCCGTGACCGTCGCGGTCGATGCGATGGTCCATCCCGAGAAGTGACGCGGTCGACGTGCTGCGGAAGCGGTTGCGAAGGCAGCTGCGAGCGCCGTTCGCCGCGACGGCCGGCACGATGGTGCTTCTCTGGGCGTCGCTGACCCCTTCACTGATGCCGCGGACAGCGCTCTTCCAGGCGCTGCTCACCGCGCTGTGCATGCTTGCCGGCTACGGCGCCGGCGCGTTGGCCGGATGGCTGGTCCGCAGCTGCGGTGCCCGGTTGACGGGCCGGGCACGGGTGATCGCATGGCGCGTCCTCGCCGGTGTCGCCGGCGTCGGCACCCTGATCGTGCTGGGCCTGTCGCTGCGGTGGGAGAACGAGGTACGCGACCTCGTCGAGGTCGACCGGGTGGGCGTATGGCATCTGGTGCTCACCGTGCTGATCGCCGTGGTCCTGTTCGCGCTGCTCCTGGCATTGTCGCGGGGGATCAGGGCGCTGGGCGGCTCGATCGGCCGGTTCGTCGGCCGCTTCCTTCCCGCTGCCGCGTCCACCGTCATCGGCGGCCTGATCGCTGCGGTCCTGATCTACGAGCTGGCCATCGGGGTGGGCGGCAACCGGCTGTTGGGAGCGCTCGACTCGAGCTTCGCCGCGATCAACGAGGAGTTCAGGACCGACGTACCCGCGCCCACGGAGCCCGAGCTCACGGCCGGCCCGGCCTCGTCCCAGGCATGGGATGACCTGGGCCGCCAGGGACGGGTCTTCATCGCGAGCGCGCCGACCGCCGCGGACATCGGTGCGTTCACCCAGGAGCCTGCCCGGCAGCCGGTGCGCGCCTACATCGGGGCCGGCCCCGAAGGCGTCGACATCCGCGACGAGGCGCAGGCCGCCGTGGCTGAGCTCGACGCGCTCGGCGGCTTCGACCGCGCGGTGATCAACGTGGTGACCGGCACGGGCAGAGGCTGGGTCAACGAGAACCAGGCCCAGGCGCTGGAGTTCATGTGGGGTGGCGACACGGCGACGGTCAGCCTGCAGTACTCCTACCTCCCGAGCTGGATGTCCTTCGTCCTGGACCGCCAGCGTGCACAGGATGCCGGCCTGGCGCTCTTCGACGCCGTCTACGGACGCTGGCTGGAGATCCCCGAGGCCGAACGTCCGCTGCTGGTGGTGAGCGGGGAGAGCCTGGGCAGCTTCGGCGGCGAGGCCGCCTTCAGTGGGGCTCAGGATCTCGCGACCCGCACCGACGGCGCCCTGTTCGTGGGCCCGACCGCCGACAACCGACTCTGGAGCCGGTTCACCGAGGAACGCGAGCCGGGCACCCCCCAGGTGCTGCCGATCCTGGACGACGGCGAGATCGTACGCTTCGCCGACCAGCCCGAGGAGTGGGACCTGCCCGGGGCCTGGGACGGCACCCGGATCGGGTATCTCCAGCACGCGAACGACCCGATCACCTGGTGGTCGCCGTCGTTGGCGCTGGAGCGCCCTGACTGGCTGGAGGAGGAGCGCGGCCGCGACGTCTCCCCGAACGTACGCTGGATCCCCGGGGTGACGATGCTGCAGCTGGGTGTCGACCAGTTCTCCGCCAACTCTGTGCCCAGCGGGCAGGGCCACCAGTTCGGTACCGCCCCGGTGTACGCCTGGGCGGAGATCCTGTCGCCCCCGGGCTGGTCCGATGAGCGCACCGACCAGCTGGCCGTGGTGATCGGTGACCGGGCGTGGTTGAGATGAGGCATGGCGTTGCCAGGTCTCCTGGTCAGACCTGAGGCAGGCGGTTCAGGACTGCACGTAGAGGCGGCCACCGGTCGCGCCCTCGGCGAGTCACGGCATATCCGCGCAGTCGCACTCTGGGGTCGGTCAAGGGCCGCACGGTGACGCCACGGCGTGAGGTGCGTCCTCGCGGCAACAACGCGAGTCCGTGACCCGCGAGGATGAGATCGTCCACGAGCTCCAGGGCGTCGACGCGGTGGACGACTCGGGGAGTGAATCCGGCCATCGACGCCAGCGTGCGCAGCACCTCCTCGTCGGCGGTGTGACGCGAGTTCACGATCCAGTCCCGGTCGGCATAGGTCGCGAGCGGAGCACGAGGCTCCTGCGTCGGCACGCCGAGGCCCCATTCGACCTCCCACAGCGCCACGGTGTCGTGGTCGCTGCGCCAGGAGGCGGGGGCGACGTTGTAGTCATAGACAAGGGCAAGATCGACGTCGTCGCGCGCGAGCAGGGCCAGGGCCTCGGGCGGTTCGTGCTCGTGCACCCGCACCTCGAGGCCGGGGTGAGCGTGCCGGAGACCGTCGATCGCGGGCATGAGGGAGCGCCGGATCGCGGTGGCGAAGCCGGCCACCCTGAGCACGCCGACCGGCTCCGCGTCCGGGTCGAGGTCGAGACGGGCGGCATCGACCGCCGCCAGGATCGTGACGGCGTGATCGGCAAGACGGTGGCCTGCCGGAGTGAGGCGTACGCGCCGGCCATCGGGCTCGATGAGGTCTGTGCCGACGTCCCGTGCGAGCGCCGCGATGGCCTGGGACACGCTGGATGTGCTGGTGCCGACCTCGGCGGAGACCTCGTGCATCGAGCCGAGGCGAGAGAGTTCGAGCAACATCCGGAGCCGACGCACGTCCACAGGACCAATTGTTTAGGATCTACGAACGTAATGTCCAGAAATGTCACGTGGACATGAACGGATCTCATCGGGTCGACTGGATGGCATGACCACCACAGCTCCACGCTCTGCCCGTGCCGGTGCCCCCATGGCAATGGCGGCCATGCTCTGTGTCCAGCTGGGTCTCGCGGCATCGGTGGGTCTGATCGACCAGCTCGGTCCGGCGGGTGTTGCCTGGCTGCGCCTGTTCTGGGCGGCTGTGCTGCTTCTTGTCCTCGTCCGGCCGCGTCCCTCGGCGTTCGGGCGCGAGACGCTGCTGGCCGGTGTCGCTCTCGGCGTGGTCACCTCCGGGCTGACCCTGCTGTTCATGGCGGCTCTGAGCCGGCTTCCGCTCGGCACGGCCGCCGCGCTGGAGTTCCTGGGGCCGCTCGGGGTGGCCGTCGTCCGCAGCCGCGGCATCGCCCGGGCATGGGCGCTCGTGGCAGCCGGTGGCGTGCTGTGCCTGACCCAACCATGGGACGGCACCGTGGACGCGGTCGGTGTCGCCTTCGCTCTGGGTGCGGCCGTGTGCTGGGCGTCCTACATCCTGCTGACCCAGAAGATCGGCGATGCGGTCAGCGGCATCGGCGGCCTCGCCATCTCCATGCCGGTCGCGGCGGTCGTCGCCACCATCGTGGTCGGACCTGGCATCGTGGGAAAGCTCACCCCGGAGCTGGTGCTCGCCGGCCTGGGGCTGGCCCTTCTGGTGCCGGTGGTGCCTTTCGCCCTGGAGATGCTGGCGCTACGTCGCCTCACCGCCGGTGCCTTCGGGACGCTCATGGCGCTCGAGCCGGCGCTCGCGCTGGTGATCGGGTTCTTCGCTCTCCATCAGGTGCCCAACCTCGTCGCGGTATTCGGGATCGGGCTCGTGGTCGCGGCCGGCGTCGGAGCAGAGCGTGCCGGAGTCCGCGGTCCGTCTGGCCCGGCTGACGAGACTCCACACAGCGCCGCGGAGACGACGCTCCTGCGGTGAGCCGTCCCGCCTTCGCGTTCAGCCCTGGCTGATCAGGCTCTGTGCGACGGTGCGTACGCGGTCGATGGGAACCGCGAAGCCGATGCCGATGTTGCCGCTGGGGCCGCCGAGGGTGGCGATGGAGGTGTTGATCCCGACGACGCGGCCCTGGAGGTCGACCAGGGGGCCGCCGGAGTTGCCGGGGTTGATGGCGGCGTCGGTCTGGATCATCTCGGGCCTCGATCCGGAGGAGCGGTGGGGTGAGCTGATGATGCCGGAGGTGACGGTGCCGTTGAGGCCGAGGGGCGAGCCGACGGCGATCACGGGCTGTCCGATCCGGAGGTTGCCGCTGTGGCCGATGGTGGCGGCGCGTACGGCATTGGGGTTGGTGGCGATCACCGCGATGTCGTTGCGCTCGTCGCTGCCGATGACGCGGCCCGAGGTGGTGCTGCCGTCGGCGAGGACAAGGCTCACCGAGTCGGAGCCTTGGACGACGTGGGCGTTGGTGACCACGTGGCCGACGCCGTCGATGGCGACCCCGGAGCCGGTGCCACGGCCCGCGCGGACCTGCACCACGCTGGGCAGGATGCGCTGGGCAGCGGCCTCGGTGGCGTTGGTCGGCGCCCCTCCTTGTGTCCCGCCCTGAGGTGCTGGAGCCGGCGCGGCGATGGTGCCTGCGCCGGGCTCACGGTCGGGAGCGATGAGGGTGATCGCGCCGCTGGTCGCCGCACCCGCGACGACGGCCGCCGCCAGGGTGAGCGTGACGGTTCGGGTACGTCGTGGACGCCTGGCCAGCGCGGCGGGTGGCTCCGCGTGGGTGCCCGCCGGCCGGTCCTGTGGAGAGGACGCAGCGAGGGATCCGGGTTGGGCGACCAGCCGCACCCTGCCGTAGCGGTCACGCACCACACGTCGCGCCGGAGGGGGCGCCGACAGGGGGGTCGGGCTCGGCGCGGCCGGTGGTGCCGGCGTGGGTGCGACTGGTCGGATCGGGGGTGGTGGCGGGGGCTGGAGCGGACGGAGGGCGCGGGCGGGTGGCGCCGAGACGGTCCACTGCTGGGGTCCGGTGGGGCGGCCGAGGCCGGGCCCGGCCGATGCGGTGTCGTTCACGAGAGTGCCTTTCCGGAGTGCCTAGATGAGCCGGGCGAACCAGCGCAGCGAGAGCGCGGCGGCGACGAAGGCGAGGACCATGGCGCCGATGACGATCCAGACGGTGATCTCGCGGTATTCGACGTGGTAGCCGACGAGGGTGCCGATGTCGTCGTAGACCTCGCGCAGCTCGTCGGCGCTGGAGGCGCGGTAGAACTCGCCGCCGGTCGTGTCGGCGAGCTCGCGCAGCGTGTCTTCGCGGACCTCGACCGACTGTCCGCCGGGCAGAGCGGCACTGGGGCCCTCGGTCCCGTAGGCGATCGTCGAGACCGGCAGTCCCGCCTCACTGGCGGCCTCGGCCGCGGCCACCGGGTTGCGACCTGCGGAGTTGCCGCCATCGGAGAGGAGTACGAGATGGGCCGGGGAGCCGCTCTCGTCGGTGTCGTCCTCGGAGCCGTCGGGCGAGGGCGAGGGTGAGGCGGACGGACCTGCCGAGGCGGCTTCGTCCAGGACCTGCCGCAGGGCGTTGACCGAGGAGAAGACGGTCTCGCCGATGGCGGTGCCACCGTCGGGCGGGCCGAGGCCCTCGATGCTGCGGGCGACCAGAGCATGATCGGTGGTCGGGCTGGAGACGACGCGGGCACTGCTCGAGAAGCTGACGAGCCCGACGTTGTAGCGCGGCGGCAACTGGTCGATGAACTCGACGGCGGCCGACTTGGCGGCCTCGAGACGGTTGGGCGGCATGTCCTCGGCCGACATCGAGGCGGAGGTGTCGATGGCGACCAGGATCGTGGCGCGTTCGTACGGCACCTGCGCCCGGACCTGGGGCTGGGTGGTGGCGACCGCCAGCATGGCCAAGGCCCCGACGACCAGGCCGGCGGCGAGGTGGCGGCGCCAGCGTGGACGGTGGGGAACGAGGCGCTCGAGCATGGGCGCGGTGGCGAACCGGAGGGCGTACTTGATCCGACGGCGCTGCATCACCAGGTAGCCGATGGCGAGCAGGGCGACCGGGACCAGCGCGAGCAGGAACAGGGGCTGGGTGAGTCTCATCGCGGGCTCCTTCCGATCAGTGGGTGGCCGTGGCCGCGCGTGAGCGGGCCGGTCGGGGATGGCGTGCCCGGCGGCGCAGCAGGCGGATGAGCAGGCGTGCCCAGTCGTCGTCGGTGGAGACCCGGAGGTGGTCCGCACCGGCGGCCCGGACGGCCTCCGTGTTGTGGTCGCGCAGCGACCCCATCGCCTCGGCGTACGCCGCCCGCAGCCGCGGGTCTGAGGTGTCGGCCTCGTGCTGACGGCCGGTCTCCGGGTCGAGGATCGTGACGTGGCCGACGGCGGGCAGGTCGAGCTCGCGAGGGTCCACGATCTCGACGACGATCACGTCATGGCGTGCGGTGAGCCGCCGCAGCGGCGGCTCCCAGTCGAAGGGCCGCTCCCAGGTCCCGTCCGCGGGCAGCAGGTCGGACACGATCACCCGCAGCCCCGGGATCCGGGCGCGCCGGCCGAGCTCGACCAGTGCCGCTGCGAAGGTGACGCCGCGTGTTGCCGCGGCGCCGGTACGCGGCGACGGTGGCTCCGAGGTCAGCAGCCGGCGGGCGACCCGGCGACCCGTGGTGGGCGGGCGCCAACGTACGCCGCCGGCATCCAGGATCCCGAGACCGACCCGGTTGCCGGGGCCGTCGGCCACGATGCCGATCGCGGAGACGGTCGCCTCGGCGACCTCCACCTTCTCGGCGAGCGCGGTCCCGAAGGCCATGCTGGGGGTGCGGTCGACCAGGACCCAGGTCTCGAGCTCGTGCTCGGCCTGGGTGAGCCAGACGTGCGGGTCGCCCAGGCGGGCGGTGGCGTTCCAGTCGATGCGGCGTACATCATGGCCGGGGGAGTAAGGGACCAGCTCCTCGGCGTCGCTGCCCGGCCCCAGCCGCAGCCCGGCCGTCTCGCCCTGGAGCAGTCCGCTCACCCGGCGCTGGACGGTCAGGTCCAGGCGTCGGAAGGCGCCGTCGGGCGAGCGCCGTGCCGGGTTCACGAGGCCAGCTCCGCATCGGGCGTCGGCTCGGCGGTCTCGGAGTCGTCGTCGCTCGGCGTCGCCCGCGGCTGCGGGACGACGGCGAGGACGGCGTCCACGACGGCGCGGGGATCGACCCCGTCGGCCTCGGCGTCGAAGGTGAGCACCAGCCGGTGGGCCAGGATGTCGCCGGCCAGGTCGGCGACATCGCCGGGCAGCACGTAGTCGCGCCCGCGCAGCAGTGCCAGGGCACGACCTGCGGTGATGAGGCCGAGGCTGCCGCGGGCGCTGACGCCGTAGGCCAGCAGGCCCTCGAGGTGGCGGAGCCCGTAGGCGTGCGGCGTACGCGTCGCCATCACGAGCTTGACGGCGTACTGCGCGACGGTGTGATGGACGAAGACCTGGTCCGCTCGTGATTGCAGGTGCCGCAGCGCGGTGGCGTCGAGGATCTGCTCGGCACGCGGCGGATGGGTGCCCATCCGCTGGATGATGGTCATCTCCTCGAGCTCGTCGACGTGGCCGACGTCGACCTTGAGCAGGAAGCGGTCGCGCTGGGCCTCGGGCAGCCGGTAGACGCCGTCGTTCTCGATCGGGTTCTGGGTGGCGAGGACGAGGAACGGGTCGGGCAGGCGGTGGCTGGTGCCTCCGATGCTGACCTGGCGCTCCGCCATCGCCTCCAGCAGCGCCGACTGCACCTTGGCCGGCGCCCGGTTGATCTCGTCGGCGAGGACGAGGTTGGCGAAGACCGGTCCCAGCTCGGTGTCGAACTGCTCCGCCGACGGGCGCCAGACCCGGGTGCCGACGATGTCGGAGGGCATCAGGTCCGGGGTGAACTGGAGCCGGGCGAACGAGCCGCCGACGACGTCGGCGAGGGTGCGTACGGCCAGGGTCTTGGCGACACCCGGCACACCCTCGAGCAGCACGTGGCCACGGGCGAGCAGCCCGACCAGCATCCGCTCGATCATCAGGTCCTGGCCCACGACGACGCGCTTGACCTCGAACAGCACCCGCTCGAGGACGGCAGTGGTCCCGATGTCGGACCGGATCGGCTCGGTGATCGGCTGCTTCTGCTCTGGCTCCCACATGGGGGACCTCCCTGGCTGGCTGTGTCCTGGATGGCTCTGCTGAGCACCGATCACATCGAAGAAGGGCGAAAACCAGCGGAAACGGCACCGAAAGCGATCCGAAAGAGCTGGACGGAACCGATACCGGGCGATTACGTCCTGTGCATGGGCGACGGCCCGGCTACGCGCTACCGTTCTTGAGCGTGAGGGTCTTGATCGTCGAGGACCAGGCGGGCCTGGTCAGCGCCCTGCGGGTCGCGCTGCAGCGGGAGGGGTACGCCGTCGACGGGGCCGGATCGGTTGCCGACGCGCTGGAGAAGCTCGCCGTGAACGCCTACGACCTCGTCGTCCTGGACATCAACCTGCCCGACGGCAGCGGCTTCGAGGTCGCCGCGGCGCTGCGTACGGGGGATCTGGAGATCCCCGGCGAGGACGCCCCGCGGATCCTGATGCTCACCGCCCGCAACCGCCTCGACGACCGGGTCCGCGGCCTCGACGTCGGAGCTGACGACTACCTGACCAAGCCGTTCGAGCTGGCCGAGCTGACCGCGCGGCTGCGCGCGCTGCTGCGCCGGCCGAGCAGCGATGGCTCCGCCGTCCTGACGCACGGGCCGATCCGGCTCGACACCGCCCGGCAGCTGGCCCGGCGCGGCGACCGGGAGCTCGGGCTGACGCTCAAGGAGTTCTCGGTCCTGCGCTACCTGATGACGCGGCCCGCGTACATCGTCTCGGCCGAGGAGCTCCTGGAGCACGTGTGGGACGAGAACGCCGACCCGTTCACCCAGACCGTGCGGGTCACCGTCGGCACCCTGCGTCGCAAGCTCACCGTCGGCGAGGAGGCTCCGGCGCTCGAGACCGTCGTCGGTCGCGGCTACCGGCTCCGCGACCTGCCCGAGCTGGACCAGGGCGCGACCGCATGAGTGAGCGTCAGCAAACGACAATAGGCCTCAGGCCGCCGCTTCCGTATTCTCCGCCGTTCTCTACGGAGGCGGCGGCATGAGTGAGCGCCTCGGTCGGCTGGTGCCACGATGGCTCCGCACGGTGCGGATGCGGCTGACCCTGACGTACTCCTCGCTCCTGTTCGGGGTGACCGCGCTGCTGCTCGCCGGGGTCTACCTGGCGCTCTCCAGCAGCATCAGCGCGGCGCCGCTGGACCCGGTGACGGTCAAGAAGTTCGAGACCGAGGACGGCCACATCGTCTACAAGCCGGGGCAGGAGTTCCAGGCCGCGGACTTCGCCGATGTCCAGGAGGCGGTCAACTACGCCTCGCTCCAGACGCTGCGCAACTACTCGATCATCGCGCTGATCGTGATGTTCGTCCTCAGCCTGGCGATCGGCTGGTGGGTGGCCGGGCGGTCGCTGCGGCCGGTCGGTGCGATCACCCGCACCGCCCAGGAGATCAACGCCTCCGACCTCACCCGGCGCATCGGCGCGACCGGACCGCACGACGAGCTGCGTACGCTCGCCGACACGATCGACTCCATGCTCGCCCGTCTCGACAGGGCGTTCTCCGACCAGCGCCGGTTCGTCGAGGACGTCTCCCACGAGCTGCGCAACCCGGTCTCCCTCATTCACACCAACGTCGAGGCCGTCCTCGCCAACGACCGCTCCACGATCCCCGAACGGCGCGAGGCCAGCCTGGTCGTTCTCCAGGCCACCCGCCGGATGCGCCGCCTCCTCGAGGACCTGCTGGCCATCGCCCGCAGCCGCTCGGAGGCGTTCACCGACCGTCAGGTCGACCTGGCCGGAGCCGTCACCGCTGCCGTTCGGGAGTACCGGCTGCCGGCGGAGGCACGCGGCCTCAGCGTGGTCGAGCGCAGCCATGGCGGGCCGGTCGTCGTCGGCGACCCCGACGCGTTGCAGCGCGTCATGGCCAACCTGCTGTCCAACGCGGTCAGGCTCGCCCCGGCCGGCTCCACCCTCACGGTCGGCATGGGCAGCCGCGACGGCTGGGCCTGGGCCGCGGTCGCCGACGAGGGACCCGGGATCGACGAGGCGAACCAGGAACGCGTCTTCGACCGGTTCTACCGAGGGAACGGTACGTCCGGCGACGACGTGGTCACCGACGGGTCCGGCCTCGGTCTCTCCATCGCCCGCCAGATCGCCGAGAGCCACGAGGGCCGGCTCGTGCTGGTCAGCCACGGGCGGGCCGGCAGCACCTTCGTGCTCTGGCTCCCCGACCACGCCATGAACCGTTCCGCCGGGCGCACCGACTCGCCACCCGAAGGTGACCCGCTGCTGGGGCGGCGCACGGACCGACCCTTTGAGGAGTGAGCATGAGAACAGCATCGACGTGGCGCGGCGTACGAGGTCTCGCCCCCGTGGTTCTGCTCGGAGCCGTCACCAGCGCCTGCATGAACGTCACGGTCCAGGTGGACCCGGCGCCGACGCCTCCCACCAAGCCGACGACCTACTACGGCACGGTCGAGAAGGTCGAGACGGTCGAGACGGTCGAGACGGTCGAGACGGTCGAGACGGTCGAGGAAGCCCGTTGGTCGACGACGTACGCCGACGACCCGACGGACGAGACGTGGGACGACTGCTGGGCGAGCTGAGCCGAGGTCGCCAGCGGCGCGCGGCTACCGCTTCCCGAGCAGCTGGCGTGCCATCACGAGGCGCTGGATCTGGTTGGTGCCTTCGTAGATCTGGGTGATCTTGGCGTCACGCATCATGCGCTCGAGCGGGAAGTCCTGGGTGTAGCCGGCGCCGCCGAGGAGCTGGACGGCGTCGACGGTGATCTCCATGGCGGTGTCGCTGGCGAAGCACTTGGCGGCTGCTCCGAAGAACGGCAGGTCGCTGGCGTGCCGTTGGGACTTGGCGGCGGCGATGTAGACGAGCTGGCGGGCGGCCTCGAGCTTCATGGCCATGTCGGCGAGCATGAACTGGATCCCCTGGAAGTCGGCGATGTGCTTGCCGAACTGCTGGCGTTCCTGGACGTAGGCCAAGGCGTGGTCGAGGGCGCCCTGGGCGATGCCGACGGCTTGGGCGGCGATGGTGATGCGGGTGTGGTCCAGGGTGCGCAGCGCGAGCTGGAGGCCGGTGCCGGGTTCGCCGATGATGCGGTCGCCGGGCAGGTAGACGGCGTCGAAGATCAGCTCGCAGGTGGGGGAGCCCTTGATGCCCAGCTTCTTCTCGGGGGCGCCGATGGTGAACCCCTCGTCGCTCTTCTCCACGACGAAGGCGCTCACGTTGGATCCGCGCCGGCCGTCGGGGTCGGTGACGGCGAGGACGGTGTAGTAGTCGGAGATGCCGGCGTTGCTGATCCACGACTTCTGGCCGCTCAGCACCCAGTTGTCGCCGTCGAGGACGGCGCGGGTCTTCATGGAGGCGGTGTCGGAGCCGGCCTCGCGCTCGGACAGGGCGTAGGAGAACGTCGAGGTGCCTGCGGCCAGCGGTGGGAGATAGCGCTGGTTGAGGCTCTCGGAGCCGGCCAGGATGAGCGGGAGGCTGCCGAGCTTGTTGACCGCGGGGATCAGGGAGGAGGAGGCGCACACGCGGGCGATCTCCTCGATGATGATGCAGGTCGCCAGGGCATCGGCGCCCTCGCCACCGTACGCCTCGGGCACGTGGGCCGCGTGGAGGCCGGAGGCGACAAGCGCGTCGTAGGCCTCGGTCGGGAACCTGGCGGCGGCGTCGACCTCTGCGGCGTACGGAGCGATCTTGTTCGCCGCGATCGCGCGCACGGCCTCGCGCAGGTCGAGGTGGTGGTCGGCGAGCTCGAGGTAGGGAAAGTCGTCGGTCATGGTGCCTCCTGACTAGAGGTGTCGATAGGTCAGTAGTGGTAGAAGCCGCGGCCGGTCTTGCGGCCCAGCAGGCCGGCGTCGACCATGCGCGCGAGGAGCGGCGGCGGGGCGTAGAGCGGCTCCTTGAACTCCTCGTAGAGCGACTCGGCCACGGCCTTGGTCGTGTCCAGCCCGATCAGGTCCGCGAGCGCCAGCGGTCCTTGGGGGTGGGCCGCGCCGCGCACGAGGCCCTGGTCGATGTCCTCGGCGGTCGCGAACCCGGACTCCAGCATCCGGATCGCGGAGAGCACGAACGGGATCAGCAGCGCGTTGACCACGAAGCCGGCCCGGTCCTGGGAGTCGATGGGGTGCTTGCCGAGGTCCTCCTCGACGAACCTACGCACCCGATCGGCGGTGTCTTGCGCGGTCAGCAGGCTGGGCACTATCTCCACCAGGGAGAGCACGGGGACCGGGTTGAAGAAGTGCAGCCCGATCACCTGCGCGGGCCTCTTGGTGGCGACCGCGAGCTTCATGATGGGGATGGAGGAGGTGTTGGAGGCCAGCACGGCCTCGGGGTCGGTGACGATGGCGTCGAGCCGGGTGAACAGCGTCGTCTTGGCGGCCTCGTCCTCGACGATCGCCTCGATGACCAGATCGCGATCGGCGAGTGCCTCGAGGTCGCTGCTGACGGTGATGCGCTTCAGCACCTCGGCGGCGTCGGTGATCTTCCCGCGCTGCTCTGCCCGTTCGAGGGAGGCCCGGAGGCGGTCGTGGCCGGCCTCGGCGGCAGCCGGGTTGGCGTCGATGAGGACGACGTCCTTGCCGGCGCGCGCGGCGACCTCGGCGATGCCTGCGCCCATCAGTCCCGCGCCGACGACGCCGATGTGGTTGAACCCGTTCATGTGCAGCCTCCTTGTTGGTACGCCGTACCTTATAGACGGAACGGCGTACCAACAAGTAGGTTCAGGTCATGAGCGAGAAGCCTCGATCAGCGACGACGAAGGACCGGCTGGTCGCCGCCGCATTCGAACTGTTCGAGGAACGAGGGTTCGAGGCGACGACCGCCGAAGACATCGCGCGGCGCGCCGGCGTCGGGCGTACGACCTTCTTCCGCGCGTTCGGGTCCAAGGACGACGTGATCTTCCCCGAGCACGACCAGCTGCTCGATCGCATCGACCAGCGTCTGGCCGCCGCGACCCCGGCCACGCGAGCGCTCGCGCTGAGCGAGGCCACTCGGGTCGTGCTGCGTCACTACCTGGACGAGGGGGAGCTGGCGCGTGCGCGCTACCGCCTGGTCGGCTCGGTGCCCGCCCTCCGTGCCCGTGAGACGGGTGGGATCCAGCAGTACCAGCGGCTGTTCGCGCGCTGGCTCCGGGAGTGGATGTCCCACCTGCCTGACGGGCATCTGCGCGCCGATCTCCTGGCCGCCGACCTCGTGACCGCCCACAACTATGTGCTCCGACGCTGGCTCCGGGACCAGACCTCCGACCCGGAGAGCGAGTTCGACCAGGCCATGCGCGTCGCCCTCGAGCGCTATCAGCCCTCAGGGCTCGAGCCGTCCACCGCCGTGGTCGTTCTACGCACCTCCGCAACGCCCGCCGCCATCCAGGCGCAGCTGCAGCCCCTGCTCGACAACGACGCGCTGTGAGCTGAGTCCACCGCCCGGCCGGCGGTCGCGCTCTTCGTTGGCCAGGACGAGCGCGTACGCCTCGTCCGGATCGGTCCGCCGGTGGGCCGTGCGGCAGCCTGCCCTGGCGAATTCGCGCGCGGCGCGGATCGCGACGGAGCTCGATCGGACTGCGGCTGCCCGTCGGGGTGGCCGTCTGACTTCTTCGGCCGCGGACGTCTCGGCCCTTGCCTTCTGTATTTCTTTCTTGCAGAATTAATCTCTGAAAGACAGAGGCCACGGAGGAGTGCTGATGGAAGACCAGACAGCGGTGTTCGAAGCCGTGCGCGAGGGCATGATCCCCGCGCATGTGTACAACGACCGCGAGATCTTCGAGCTGGAGAAGGAGCGTCTGTTCAATCGCTCCTGGATGTTCGTCGCCCACGAGTCCGAGATTCCCAACGTCGGCGACTACGTCGTCCGGCATGTCCTGGACGACTCGTTCATCGTGTCCCGCGACAACAAGGGCGAGGTCCATGTCATGTTCAACATGTGCCTGCACCGCGGCATGCAGGTGTGTCGCGCGGAGATGGGCAACGCCTCCAACTTCCGGTGCCCCTACCACGGCTGGAGCTACCGCAACGATGGCCGCATCCTCGGCCTGCCCTTCCATCAGGAGGCGTACGGCGGCGAGGAGGGGTTCAAGAAGAAGGGGCAGACCCTTCTCCCCGCCCCGAGCATGGACACGTTCAACGGCCTGATCTTCATCAGCCTGGACCCCGAAGCCGAGCCGCTCGAGGAGTTCCTCGGCGACTTCAAGTTCTACCTGGACTACTACATCAGGCAGAGCGCAGACGGCGTCGAGGTGCGTGGTCCGCAGCGTTGGCGGGTGAAGGCGAACTGGAAGATCGGCGCCGAGAACTTCGTCGGCGACATGTACCACACCCCGCAGACACACACCTCGGTCGTGGAGATCGGCCTGTTCCGCGAGCCCAAGGCCGAGCGGCGGAAGGACGGCAACACCTACTGGGCCACCAGCGGCGGCGGCACGACGTACAAGCTTCCGCAGGGAAGCCTCGAGGAGCGACTCGCCTATGTCGGTTACCCGGCCGAGATGATCGAGCGGATGAAGGAGGTCTGGAGCCAGGACCAGCTCGATGTGATCGGCCGGGACGGGTTCATGATCTCCGCCGCGTCGATCTTCCCGAACATCTCCCTGGTGCACAACTGGCCCAAGGTCGAGGACGCCGACCCGGAGAGCGCGGACGAGGTGCTGCCCTTCATCTCGCTGCGTCAATGGCAGCCGATCAGCGAGAACGAGACCGAGGTCCTCTCCTGGTTCCTCGTCGACAAGAACGCACCCGAGGAGTTCAAGGCGCTCTCGTACAAGGCGTACCTGATGTGCTTCGGCTCCAGCGGCATGTTCGAGCAGGACGACGTCGAGAACTGGGTCTCCCTGACCAACACCGCAGCCGGATCGATGGCCCGGCGCCTGCACCTCAACTCGCGGATGGGCATGAAGATGGACGGCTCCGAGGTGGTCCCCGCACTCACCGCGGAGCAGTTCGCCGGTCCTGGGACGGCGTACGTCGGCTACGGCGAGTACGGCCAGCGCAACCTGCTCAACAAGTGGGCCGACTACCTCGAGCGCGAGCCCGAGAAGGCCGCGGACATCAACATCGGCGGCGTCATCCGTGGGGATCACGGCCACCAGGGCAACCGTGGGGAGCAGGTCCGATGACGACGCACTATCCCATCGACGCCAGCCGCTCGCCCCTCGGCGGATACGCCTCGAAGACCGAGAAGATCGGCGAGAGCCTCGCCTTCGACGACCCTCGTCATCTCGCGGCCCACCGCTGGATCGTGGAAGAGGCCTACATCCTCGATGAGCAGCGGTACCAGGACTGGCTGACCATCCTCGCCGACGACATCCACTACTACATGCCGGTCAAGGTGACGACCGCTCTCGGTGCCGGGTATGACACGGCGCCGGCGATGGCGCACTTCGACGAGAACAAGTACTCCCTCTCCCGCCGTGTCGCCCGTTTCGAGACCGAGCACGCCTGGACCGAGGACCCGCCCTCACGGCTGCGTCACTTCGTGACGAACGTACGCACCTTCGCGACGGACAAGGACGACGAGCTCATCGTCGAGTCGGCCACCCTGCTCTTCCGCAGCCGAGGCGACGTCAACGAGCCGGCGATCGTGTCGGCCGGTCGCCGCGACCTTCTCCGCAAGGACGGTGACGGCTGGCTCCTGGCCCGCCGCCATCTGGCCGTCGACGAGTCGGTTCTGCGTACGCAGAACCTCGCCATCTTCCTGTGAGGACATGATGACCAACAAGCGACCCCACCTCGAGTGGGAGGGCGAGTCCGAGGACCGCGCCGCAGCAGCTGTCGCCGGACGACGGCGCGCGGAGTTTCTCGAGCTCGCGGTCGGAGATCCGATCGTGATCGCCAACGAGTTCTCGGAGATCCGGGTGGTGCGCATCAACACCCGTAACGGTGCACGGCTCTTCATCGACTCTCCGAAGTCCGGCCAGTGGATCACCCTCGATCCGTTGGAGCTCGAGGCCCTGACCTGGCAGAACGAGGCCACCTTGGCTGCCATGGTCGGGAACATCGCGGCTCCGTTGATCGCCGACGCTCCGGAGGACGAATGAGCGGGTGGCTGGAGGGTCGGCGAGCCCTGGTGGTCGGCGCCGGCTCCGGCATCGGTCGTGCCGTTGTCGACGCCTTCCTCGATGAAGGGGCTCGCGTCGCGGTGCTCGAGCTGTCGAAGGAGAAGTGCGCGGCGATCTCCGCGGTGTACCCGGACATGCCGGTCGTCGTCGGAGACGCCACCACCTTCGCTGCCAACGAGGAGGCGGTCGGCGCGGCGGTGGACGCGTTCGGTGGCCTCGACGTCCTGGTCAACTGCGTCGGCATCTTCGACTTCTACAAGGGCATCGGCGACCTCGACACAGACGTGTTGGACTCGGCCTTCGACGAGATGTACAGCATCAACGTGAAGTCGCACCTGATGTCGGTCAAGGCGGCTCTGCCGGCGCTGGAGGAGGCCGGCCGGGACCATGGCGAGGCGTCGGTCGTCCTGACCGAGTCGACCTCTGCCTACTATCCAGGTCGCGGCGGGATCCTCTACGTCTCGTCGAAGTTCGCCGTCCGGGGCGCGGTGACCTCGCTGGCCCATGAGCTGGCCGAGAAGAAGATCCGGGTCAACGGGGTCGCTCCAGGCGGCACCCTCAACACCGATCTGCGGGGGCTGGGCAGCCTCGGGCTCAACGACAAGCGCCTGGATGACACTCCGGGACGCGAGAAGGAGCTCGCCGGTCGGGTCCCGCTCGGGGTGGCGCTCAGCGGCACCGACCACGCCTGGAGCTATGTGTTCCTGGCCTCGGGCCGTGCCCGCGGCATCACCGGAGACGTGGTCCACCCCGACGGCGGCATCGCCGTGAAGCGCTGAGAAGAGCAGACGAGGAGAAGGGAGCCAGGATGGCCAAGATCATGGCCGACTTGGAG
Source organism: Nocardioides sp. NPDC058538 (assembly GCF_042719275.1). Classification (NCBI taxonomy): domain Bacteria; kingdom Bacillati; phylum Actinomycetota; class Actinomycetes; order Propionibacteriales; family Nocardioidaceae; genus Nocardioides; species Nocardioides sp. NPDC058538. The sequence goes on from NZ_JBHXNY010000034.1 coordinate 42,157, forward strand.
GCATGCCAGGGCTATGCCAACTGTGTCGTCGCGGCCGACGACGTCTACGACCTCGACGACGACGGCGTCGTGGTGCTGCTGAAGAGCGCGGTCGAGGAGTCCGACCGGGCCCGAGTGGAGGAGGCGGCCCGCAGCTGCCCCGTCTCCGCGCTGTGGTTGGAGGACGAATGACCGCCGTGGTGCCGCGCACCGTCATCGTCGGGGCTTCGGTGGGCGGAGTGCGGACGGCGCAGGCTCTGCGTGCGGAGGGATACGACGGCGAGATCCTGCTCGTCGACCGGGACGCGGAGCTGCCCTATGACAAGCCGCCCCTGTCGAAGGGGCTGCTGTCGGGGAAGTCGGAGCTCGCAGCCATCCGGCTGTTGACGGCCGAGAAGGCCGCCGATCTTGGTGTCGAGCTACGGCTCGGCGTCGCGGTCACCAGCCTCGACTCCCTCGCGCGCAGGGTCGAGCTCGCCGACGGGTCGACGGAGTCCTACGACCACCTCGTGATCGCGACCGGTGCGACCGCCGACCCGGGCCCCTGGGGGCGGCGCGAAGGCATCCACGTCATTCGTACGTTCGCCGACACGGCCGCCCTGCGGGCTGATCTGGATCTAGGTGGGCCGGTAGTGGTCATCGGCAGCGGGTTCGTCGGAGCAGAGGTGGCCGCGACTACCCGCGAGCTCGGCCACGAGGTCCATCTGGTCGATCTGGCAGCCACGCCCATGGGCCGCGGATTCGAGGCCGACGTCGGCCAGCGGTTCGCAGCACTGCACGAGGACCGTGGCGTGCACTGTCACTTCGGCGTCGGGGTCGACGCTGTCGAGGGCACGCGGGGGGACCTGACCGTCCACCTCACCGACGGGACGGCACTCGCCGCCGGTGTCGTGGTCGTCGGCATCGGCGCCCGTTCGAACACGGGGTGGCTCGACGGGTCGGGCTTGAAGGTCGACGACGGCGTCGTCACCGACGAGTTCCTCCGGGCTCGGGGCGTGGAGGGCGTCTTCGCCGTCGGCGATGTCTGCCGGTGGTTCGATCCGCCCAGTGGCAGGTACGTCCGAGTGGAGCACTGGACCAACGCCGTTGATCAGGCCGTCTGCGTCGCCCACAACGTCGTCGCTCCGGACGATCTGCGCTCCTATGCCTGTGCGGAGTACGTCTGGACGGACCAGTACGACTGGAAGGCCCAGGTGGTCGGGCGCCACGCAGGCGCGGTGGTCCGCGAAGAGGTCGCCGGAGGGCGTGGGTTCGCGGTCCTCTACGGTGACGCCGACGGCACTTTGATGGGTGCTGCGGTCGTGAACTGGCCCAAGGCCCTGGTGGCAACCCGCAAGGCCTTGGCCTCACGGATGTCGTTCGCCGAGGTTGCCGACAGGCTCCGCCCGGCTCCTGCGACGGACGGAGCCGGAGCATGAGTGCCCCTGCGACGTACCGGGCCGAGCGGCAGCTGATCGCCGAAGCCTGCCGGGTGCTGGCCGAGCGGGGGCTCGCCGACGGGATCCTCGGCCACATCAGCCTCCGCGTGGGCGATGGCCAGGTCCTGGTCCGGTGCCGCGGTCAGCAGGAGCGCGGTCTGGGCTGGACCACACCGGATGACGTCCGGCTGGTCACCCTCGACGGCGAGCCTGCCGCGGAGGGAGAGCTCGAGGAGCACTCCGTGCCCAACGAGCTGCCCCTGCACACCGCGGTCCTGCGCGCTCGCCCCGATGTCGTCTCGGTCGTGCACGCGCATCCACCGCGCGTGGTGGTCGCGGATCTCGCCGGGATCGCGATCCGACCGATCGTGGGGGCCTTCGACATCCCGGGCACCCGGCTGGCGGCCGGTGGCGTGCCTGTGTATCCCCGAGGTGTGCTCATCCGTAACGAGCGGCTGGGTGTGGAGATGGTGGCGGCGATGGGGGAGCGCCCCGTCGTCGTGCTGCGTGGGCACGGGCTCACCAGCGCCGCTATGACCGTCGAGCAGGCGGTGCTGCAGGCGTTGAGCGTCGACACCATCGCCGGCCTGGCGATCCAGGTCACCGCGTCGGGAGGAACGCTGGTGGACCTTCCCGAGGAGGACATGGCTGAGCTTCCTGATCTCGGAACAGGGTTCAACACCGAGACGGCGTGGCGGCACGAGCTGGCGAGGGCGGGGATCGTCGGCTGAGCGCCGGGCACAAGTGTCGAGCCGAGTCACCCAGAAGGACCACTAGAGTGAAACCGTGACAGCAGCCATCGACGCGTTCCCGCCCGCTCCAGTCCACTCCGACGCGCCGCAGTACCCCATCGAGTCGGTCGATAACGCGCTTCGCCTGCTGTGGTTGCTCAGTGATCGCCGCTCGTTGCGCCTGACCGAGGCCAGCCAGTATCTCGAGGTCGCCTCCTCCACCGCCCACCGGCTGCTGGCGATGCTGCAGTACCGCGGCTTCGTTCGGCAGAATCCGGCCACCAAGGCGTATGAGTCAGGCCCTTCGCTGGATCGGATCGCCTTCGCGCTCCTGCGCCGACTCGACGTCCGCGACCTGGCGCGGCCGGTGATGGAGGGGCTCAACGAACGCAGCGGTGAGACGGTGCACCTGGGCACGCTCGAGGGGACGACGGTGCGCTACCTGGGCTCTCTGGAGAGCCCTCGGGCGGTCCGGGTGACGTCGCGCGCCGGCGACTCCATGCCGGCGCACAGTACCTCCACGGGCAAGGCCATGCTCGCGACCCTCACTGAGGAGCAGGTGTTCGCGGCGTACCCGGAGGAGGAGTTGCGGCAACTGACCCCTAACACGGTCGCGACCCGGTCCGCGCTGCTCGCGGAGCTGGAGACCATTCGCGCCCGAGGCTATGCGATCAGCAACGAGGAGAGCGAGGAGAGCGTCTGGTCGGTGGCGGTCGCCATCCCGGGCGCCCCGGTTCCGGTGGCGATCAACATCTCCGCGCCGGTCAGCCGAATGAACGTGAAGCGCCGGAAGGAGCTCGCGGGCATGGTCCAGGCGGCGGCCGTCGAGCTGACTGCCAGCCTCAGCTGACTCTCTGACCCGTTCGTCCGCACTCTGCTGTCCCTCGTCGCACCCCGTCCTCGGGCGGGGTGCGACGCATTTGCGCGCCGCATCGGGGCCACGGCAAATCTCTCCTGAGCACCCTTGACCTGTGACGGCGATCACTGTAGAACAGAGGGCACTTCTTCAGAGAGGAAAAAGCTATGGGTGTGATGACCGCGATGCAGGCCCCGACGGCACGCCGCCTCGGCCCGCTCGGAGTGGCCGCCGCGTTGGCGCTCTCCGGGTGTTCTTCCCCGGCTGCTGCAGATGACGGCGTCTACCGGATCGGTCTCATCACCAGCCAGACCGGACCAGGCAGCCAGCTCGGCATCGGTGAGCTACGAGGTGCGGAGCTGGCCGTCAAGCAGATCAACGCCGCCGGCGGAGTCGACGGTCACGAGCTCGAGCTGATCACGGCCGACGACCAGAGCAACCCGTCGCAGGCGGTGCTCCAGGCGCGCAAGATGCTCGGCCGCGTCGGTGCCTTCGTAGGACCGTCGACGTCGGGTCCCTGCAAGGCGATCGGGCCGCTGGCCGAGAGCGCTGAGGTGATCGACTACTGCCTCTCGCCAGGGCTCAAGCCCGAGCCGGGCGGTTGGCAGTGGTCGGCGAGCGTTGCGACGCACGACCTCACCAGCCGATTGATCGACTACTGGAAGGACCAGGGGATCACTCGGATCGGTCTGCTCACCCAGACCGACTCCTCCGGTGCCGAGGGCGCCGTCTCTGCCAAGGAGGCCATTGCCGAGACCGACGGCATGGTGCTGGCCGGTGAGGCGACCTTCAGCCCGGACGCCGTCTCGGTCACCGCGCAGCTCCAGCAGATCGCCAAGCACAGGCCTCAGGCCTTGGTGGTGTGGGCCACCGGCGCCGGTGCCGGCGTCGCGTTCAAGGGCATGGGCCAGGTCGGTCTGGACGTCCCCGTCGCCACCACCGATGGAAACCTCACCTACGCGTTCGTCGAACGGGTCGAAGACTTCCTGCCCGACCCACTCCTGATCCCCGCCACGCGTGACTTCTGGGATCCCGAGGAGTACCCGAACGACGAGGTGCGGGCTCTCGAGGCGTCCTACCGCGACGAGTACGCAGCGGCACACGGTGAGCAACCCGACTTCGGCCCTGGCGTTGCCTATGACGCGGTCTACCTCGTCGCCGAGGCGCTCGAGCGTGCCGAGGGCGACTCCGCGGACGCACGCGCGGAACTGGAGAAGATCCGCGACTTCGACGGTGTCGTCGGGACCTACAACTTCTCCGTCGAGGACCACCGCGGCCTGAGCGAGAAGGACGTCGCGATCGTGCAGGCGACGAAGGACGGGTTCGAGTTCATCGGAGGCGTCGAATGAACGACTACCTGCAATCCATCCTCGGCGGCCTCGCCGACGGGTGCGTGTACGCGCTGATCGCACTGGGCATGTCGGTGATCTACTCGATCAGCCGGATCATCAGCCTGGCCCAGGGCGGCTTCGTCGTGCTCGCCGCGCTCACGGCGGTATCGCTGCAGAGCTCGCTGGGCATCAGCCCGCTGGCCACGCTGCCGATCGTGGTCGTCATCTTCTCGGTCGGCATGGTTGGCGTCGCCCAGGTCATCATCCAGCCCGCTGCCAAGCGAGCCACCCCGGAGCGCCTCCTGCTGGTCACGGTCGGCATGCTCCAGGCGGTGGGCGGGTTGCTGCTGCTCGTGTGGGGCAACCTTCCTTACACGATGCCGGCGTTCACCGGGGACGCCCCGATCAAGGTTGTCGGACTGAGCCTGCCCACGCAGTACTTCTGGCTGGCCGGTGCACTGATCATGTCGGTCGCGGCGCTCTGGCTGCTGCTCACCAGGACCGAGCTCGGGCTGGCGATGCGCGCGACTGCCTCCAATCCTGGTGCGGCCGCGCTTCAGGGCATCCGGGTCGAGCGAATGCGCCTGGTGGCCTTCGCCCTCGCCGGTGCGATGGCCGCCCTGGCAGGCGTGACGATCGTCCCCATCACCTTCCTCCAGTTCACCACCGTCACCCCGTACGCCGTGGCCGGCTTCATCGCCGCAGTCGTCGGCGGCCTGGGAAGCAACCTCGGTGCGGTCACCGGTGGTCTGCTGCTCGGCCTCCTCCAGGGCATCTTCGGTCGCTACTGGAATGCGGACCTGGCTCAGCTGACCGCGATCGCGCTGCTCGTCGCGGTGCTCGTGGTCCGTCCGCAAGGCATCTTCGGGACACCGGAAAGGGTGCGTCGATGAGTATCGCTCAGGTGGCTCCCTCGCGAGGGGTTGCAGTGTCCGGCCGCATCACCCGGATCGGTCTTGCGATGGTCGGCGCCGTGCTGGTGGTCGCGGTGCCCTACCTGATCCCGACGCAGATGAGCCTGCTCGTCACTGTCGGCATCTTCTACCTGGCCTGCATCGGGCTGACTCCGTTGATCGGGCAAGCAGGACAGGTCTCGCTTGGCCAGACCCTGTTCATGGCGATCGGTGCGTACGGCGCCGGTCTGCTCACACTGAGATGGAACTGGCCGACCGTGCTCGCTGCGATCGTCCTGGCACTGTTCTGCGGTGGCCTGGCGCTGCTCTTCGGTGCGGTGTTCCTGCGGCTGCGTGGTTACTACTTCGCGCTGGCGACGCTCGGGCTGGCCGTCGCGACCGCGTCCTTGAGCACCGCGTGGATCGCCGTCACCGGTGGCCCGTCGGGCATGGTCGACATCCCGAGCCTGAACCTGTTCGGCTACGAGGTCTTCTCCGACCAGGCGAACTTCTACCTGCTGGCCGTGCTCGGCGGGCTCGCCGCATGGATCACGACGAACCTGCGCAACTCACAGACGGGTCGAGCGTTGGCGGCGGTCGGCAACGATGCGATCGCAGCAGGGATGCTCGGCATCAACGGGTCGCGCTACAAGGCCACTGCGTTCGCGATCTCAGCGGTCACCGCCTCCCTGGCCGGCAGCCTGTACGCCTTCTACCTGCGATTCTTCTCCCCGGAGATCATCACGGTCACCGTGGCCTTCAGCATCGTCATCATGGTGGCGATCGGCGGGTCACGCAGCGCCTTCGGCCCGCTGATCGGGGCGATTGTGATCCAGGGTGTGCCGCAGATGGGACAGACCTTCTCGATCTGGGTGCCGTTGCTCGCCGGGCTGGTCCTGATCGTGGTGATGACCTACTTCCCCGCCGGCCTGTGGGGCGCGATCAGCAATGCTGCTCGCGGACTTCGGCGCAGTGTCCCGGCTGACTTGAAGGAGCAGTGATGAATGCGCTGTTGACCGTACGCGGCCTGAGCCGCAGCTTCGGCGGTGTCGCCGCCGTCCAAGGTGTCGACCTGGAAGTGCAGGAGGGCACGATCCGCGCAGTGATCGGCCCCAACGGTGCCGGCAAGACGACCCTGCTCGACCTGGTCACCGGGTTCACCAAGCCTGACGAGGGCACCGTCGACTTCGCCGGCCACCAACTGGTCGGACGCTCGCCACGGGACCTGCCGTCCCTCGGGCTGATGAGGACCTTCCAGTCGGCCCGTCTGGTGCCGATGCTCACGGTCCGGCAGAACGTCATGCTGGGGGCCTACCGCTTCACCAGAGCACGGTTCCTCTCCGACGCTCTGCGACTGCCGCGGACCCGCAGGGAGGAGCGCGAGCTCGGAGCCCGTGCCGACGATCTGATCGACTTCCTCGAGCTGACCCGCTTCGCCGACAGCCCGGCGACTGACCTGCCTGCCGGTGCGCAGCGCCTGGTGGAGGTGGCGCGTGGCCTCGCCGGTGCGCCCAGGCTCCTGCTGCTCGACGAGCCGGCCGCGGGCCTGGACGACAGCGAGACCAGGGAGCTGGCCGACGCCCTGCACGCTGTGCGCGACGGCGGCGTCTCGATGGTGCTGATCGAGCACAACATGTCGTTGGTGCTGGCGATCAGCGACCAGGTGACGGTGATGGACGCCGGCAAGGTGATCGCCGACGACATCCCGGGTGCTGTCCGTGAGAACGCCGCTGTCCGCAAGGCCTACCTGGGGGTCGCATCATGATCGAGCTGAAGAACCTCTCCGCCCGGTACGGCCGGGTCGGTGTCCTGCGCGGGGTGGACCTGCGCGTTGAACCTGGCGAGGTCGTTGCGCTGCTCGGTGCCAACGGTGCGGGAAAGACCACCCTGCTGCACAGCATCTCCGGGGTGCACCGCGCCGTCACCGGCAGTGTCACGTTCGATGGCGATGACGTCACAGGACTCACCGCCGCCGAGCGGACTCGTCTGGGGACGTCGTTGGTTCCAGCGGGTCGCCAAGTGTTCGCGGATCTGAGCGTCGAGCAGAATCTCCAGGTCGGTCTGCACGGGACGAGGCTCGCTGCCGATGAGCGCGACGAGCGCTTCGAGCAGGTCTTCGGGATGTTCCCGATCCTGCGTGACTTCGCATCTCGGCCGGCAGGGCTCCTGTCCGGTGGTCAGCAGCAGATGCTCGCCATCGCGAGAGCCCTCGTGCGACGACCGGCGTACCTGCTGCTCGACGAGCCTTCGTTGGGTCTCGCACCGCAGATCGTGGAGCAGATCCTCGGCGTGCTCGCGACGTTGACCGACAGCGGCGTCGGCGTTCTCCTGGCCGAGCAGAACGCCGGTGCCGCCCTTGGGGTATCGCAGCGCGGCGTCATCATGGAGAACGGTGTCGTCGTCCGCTCCGACACGTCGCCGGCGCTGCTCAACGACCCCGAGGTGAGCAACCACTACCTCGGCGTCGAGCAGGAGGCCGTCGAGGTCGCCGACCGTGCGGTGCTCCCCAGGAGCATCTTCGAGCCGATCGACTGAATCACGGCCCGGCCAGCTCGACCGCTGTCGCGACGTGTTGCTACATCTCCGGTAGCGGGCCGTCGTCAAAGCCGAGCTGCACGCTGGCGTCGCGTGCCGCCTGAATCACGGGGCCGGCAAGCTGGTCCACGGTCTCGGGTGTCACCCGCTGCGTCGGGAAGCCCAGGCCGATGACTGCGGCGAGGCTTCGGGTGTGGTCGAAGACCGGAGCGCTGATCGAGGCGACGTCGGGGTGCCGTTCCCCGAAGGCGGCGTAGTAGCCCTGCTCGCGTGCGGTGGCGATCTGCTCGTCGATCCGCTTCATGCTGTCAGGGGTGCTGGACGTGAACGTCGCCAGCTCCCCGCTCTTCTTCAGGTCCTCTCGTGCCTCGGGGTCGAAGGCGAGGAAGACCTTGCCCGGAGCGCCTGCGTGTATCGGCATGACCATGCCGACCATGAAGGGCCGGATGACGACGTGACGAGTCTGTGCCACGGCGACGACGGTCCGGTGGATCCCGTCTCTGACATAGAGGCACGCGGTCTCGCCGGTCTCGTCGCGAAGTCGCGTGAGGATCGGTTTGACGACGCGCACCACGTCGAGGCCGAGGGTGCCCGGCGCGGCCCAGCGAACCAGGGCGATGCCGACGCGGTACCGATCGCCGTCACGGTCCAGGAACCCCTCGTTGGTCAGGTCCTGCACCAGACGCTGGCAGGTGCTCGAGGGCAGTCCGGTCTTGCGCAGGATCTCCTGGAACGTGGGCTCGGGCGCATCTATCGAGAAGCAGTCGAGGATGCGGACGATCTTCCCGAGCACCAGCGTGGAGGACTTTCGGTCACGTTCGTCTGCGGTCATGCCACGTTCCGTCCTTGGAGGGTAGATCGACAGCCCACATCGTAGGACACCGGCCCGCGATCTGGGTGCGAGTGGTTGACATCACATGCGTTCAACCTGCATTGTGGGTTCGGAGCCCAGAATATGGGTTCGCATCCCTACAACGTTTCGGAGTTGACAGATGACGACTGGAGTCGCGAATTCAGCTGGTCGGGAGCCGCAGGCAGCTGCTCACAGTTCCCGGATCGGACTGATCGTCCCGAGTTCGAACATCACCATGGAGACCGAGCTCCCGGAGCTGTTCCGTCGCCAGTCGGTCGCCACCGGGCACCGCTACACCTTCCACTCGGCGCGGGCGACGCTGAAGAGCGTCACCAAGGAAGAGCTGCTGGCGATGGTCGACAAGGCGGCGGACTGCGCCGTCGCCGTCTCGGACGCTGACGTCGACGTGATCGCGTACGCCTGCCTGGTCGCCGTGATGGCCCAGGGGCCGAACGCCCACGTCGGCTCGGAGGAGATCATTCGGGAGGCGGCGGCCGGCAACGGCATGCCGGCGGACGTCACGAGCAGCGCCGGTGCGCTCGTTCGGACGCTCGAGGCCATCGGCGCCCGCAACGTCGCGATGGTGGCGCCCTACATGAAGCCGCTGACGAAGATGGTGGGCGAGTACATCGAAGGCGCCGGCTTCACGGTGGTCGACGCCACCAGCCTCGAGGTCTCGGACAACCTCGCCGTGGGTTGCCTCGACCCGCGCAACCTGCCGGCCATCGCCCGCGATCTCCGTCACTCCGAGGCCGACGCCCTCATCCTGTCCGCATGTGTTCAGATGCCCTCGCTCGCCGCCGTCCAGGCGGTGGAGGACGAGCTGGGTCTGCCGGTCATCACCGCCGCGACAGCGACGACGTTCGAGATCCTTCAGGCACTGGGTCACCAGCCGGCCATCAGCAACGCGGGACTGCTGCTCGAGGGTTCTCTCGTCGCGACACCCGCTGCCACCAGGTGAGGCGAGTGCCGACATGACCGTGTCCCTGGTTGCATTCCTCGTTCTGATCACCGCCTTCGCTGTCGGCTGCTTCACCCGCATCAACGCCGGCCTCCTGGCGCTCGTGGCGGCTTTCGGTGTCGGCGCCCTCATCGGCGGGCTGTCGTTGGACGATGTGATGGCCGGCTTCCCGACCGAGCTCCTGCTGATCCTCGTGGGCGCCACCCTGCTCTTCGGGATCGTCAAGCAGACGGGCACCATCGACCTGCTCGCCTACTGGGCAGAACGGCTCGCCAACGGTCATCGACTCCTCGTGGCCGTGCTGATGTTTCTCCTCACCGCGCTCCTCGCCTCGGCAGGGGCGTTCACTCCGGCCGCCATCGCCATCGTCGCGCCCGTCGCCCTGGCGCTCGGCGCCCGGTTCGGGATCAGCACGCTCGCGATGGGCCTCGTCGTGATCCAAGGTGCCAACGCCGGGGCGTTCTCCCCGGTCAATCCGTTCGGCGCCCTGGCCAACGTCATGCTGGACAAGGCGGGAGCACCGGACGGCACGCTGAAGCTGTACGTGTACTGCTTCCTCTTCAACGCTGTCCTGGCGGTCATCGCCTACGCCGGTGTCCAGGCGATCGTCCGCCGCCGCGCGGCGCGGGCCGAGAGCCGATCCGACACCCGGAGCGAGCTACCGGCGTCCGGGTCGCCCCAGGGTGAGCTCGGCGGCGGAACCGGAGGTGGTGTGCTCACTGAGCCGACCAGGACCGAGGTGCTGCCCCAGAAGGTGGACGTCACCCCCATGCGCCTTCTCAGCCTCGTGAGTCTCGTCGCGCTCCTCGTCCTCACGACGGTCTTCGGGCTTGATGTCGGCGTGGCATCGATCGCTCTTGCCGTCGTCCTCATCGTGGTCAACCCCGATGTTCAGAAGCCGACCATCGACACCATGCCGTGGTCGGCGATCCTGCTGGTGACCGGCATCGTCACCTATGTCGGGATGCTCGAATCGGTGGGCGCGCTCGAGGACCTCCAGGGAGGCATCGAGAGCCTGGGCAGCGGCTCCATCGCCGCGCTCATCACGAGCTATGTTGTCGGCCTCATCTCCGCCTTCGCCTCCACCACGGGCACGCTCGGCGTGATCAGCCCGGTCGTCGTGCCGATCGCCGCGGATCCCACCCTCACCGCTCTCGGCGTCGTCACCGCGATCTCCATCAGCTCCTCGGTCGTCGACACGAGTCCGATGTCGACGAGCGGCGCGCTGCTCATGGCCAGCGCCAAGCCCGAGGAGGAACGGCTGTTCTTCAGGTCGCTCCTGCTGTGGGCGGTCGTGATGATCGCCGTGGTTCCGCTCGTTGCCTGGCTGGTCTTCGTGAAGCTGGGCATCGGGTAGACACGCCGAGCCGGCGTCATCCGTCGGTCGGTGATGTCACAACAGGCAGGCGGGGACCCACGACCTGGGTCCCCGCTTGCTCCGCGTCGACGGCCGGAGCCGAGGCGTCGCGCTCAGCGCTTTGCCAGGACGAGCGCGTACGCCTCCTCCGGATCGGTCCACCAGCGCAGGTCGCGGAAGCCCGCCGCGGCGAGCTCGAGTGCGGCGATGCTGCGGCGGAACTTGCAGGACAGCTCGGTGAGGAGCTCTTCGCCTTCGTCGAACTTGATGACGAGGTCGAGCTCGCGCAGCTCCACGCGGGTGGACTCCTGTGCCACGAGGCGCATCTCGATCCGCTCCTCCTCGGTGTTCCAGAGCGCCAGGTGTCGGAACCCGTCGAGCTCGAAGTCGGCGCCCAGGCTCTGGTTGAGGACGCGCAGCGCGTTGAGGTTGAACTCGGCGGTCACGCCGGCGGAATCGTCGTAGGCGCCGACCAGCCGTCCGGGGTCCTTGACCAGGTCCAGCCCGAGGAGCAGACCTTCCCCGGGCTGCATGGCGGCGGCGACGGATCCCAGGAACCGTTCGCGGCCGGGGCGGTCATAGTTGCCCAGCGTGCTGCCGAGCAGTGCGATCAGCCGGCGTCCCGGGGCCGGCAGCTGCCCGAGATGCTGGTCGAAGTCGGCGACGACACCCTCCAGAGCGAGCTCCGGCCTCTCCTCGGCGAGCGCATCCATCGCCTGGGTGAGCGCGCTGGCGCTGACATCGACCGGGACGTACGTCGTCAGCAGGCCGGTCTGGGTCAGCGCGTCCAGCAGGAGCCGGGTCTTCTCCGAGGAGCCGGACCCGAGCTCGAGAAGCACCTCGGCGTCGGAGGCCTCGGCGATCTCCCGCGCATGCTCGGTCAGCAGCGCCCGTTCGGTGCGGGTCGGGTAGTACTCCGGCAGTCGGGTGATCTCCTCGAACAGCTCCGAACCACGCTCGTCATAGAAGTACTTCGGTGGCAGCCACTTCGGTGCGGCGCTCAAGCCGGTGCGGGCGTCCTCCGCGAGGCTCTGGCGCAGGTCCTCGGCGGTCAACAGGTTGGTGAGCCTGCCCCGGGCCGGTGTGCTGGTGCTGGTCTGGCCGTTGCTGTCGAGGGTCACGCGAGGTTCTCCTTCGGGTTGTGAAGCGGTGTGTCGAGTCGCCACCAGGTGGGCCCGCACGGGCTGAGGACCCCGATGGTGCGGGGCGGGATCGAGGTGGACGGAGCGCCAGCGAGCGGACGGTTGCTGACGACGTACTCCCAGGACGCCGGCTCGACGAGGTGGCTGGCGTCGTCGCCGGTCAGCAGGGCGAGGTCCTCCCCGTCGCTGAGGAGGACCGAGAAGCCGCCGACCTCCAGCTCGTTGGCGAGCTGGACCACGGCGGAGCCGACCGGCAGGCGCTCCTGCTGCGCCTTCTCGAGGATGAGCGTCCACGAGTCGTCGATGGTGCCGCTGACCGCGGCGGTCCATGGACCGAGTCGCAGGGGAGCGGGGCAGTAGTCGTGATCACAGGCCCAGTCGACGTGCGTCTGGGGCGGTCCGAGGATGCCGCGATGGGCACAGGTGACGGCAGCGGACCAGGTCACGCACGACGCCCGTCGTCGGCGAGCCGGAGGCCGGTCACCGGCCAGCGCGCACCAGGCGGGAAGAAGTTGCGGTACGACGCGCGGGTGTGTCCCGGCGGGGTGAGCGCGCAGCCGCCACGGAGCACCATCTGGCTCGACATGAACTTTCCGTTGTACTCACCGATCGCGCCGGCGGCGGGGTGGAAGCCCGGGTAGGGCAGGTAGGCCGAGGAGGTCCACTCCCAGCAGTCGCCGAAGAGCTGTCGTAGGCCGCCGGTCGAGGGGCCGGCCGCACGCGGGTGGAAGCTGTCCCGGTCGGCGAGGTTGCCGGCCACCTCGTACGTCCGGGCCGCGTGCTCCCACTCGGCCTCGGTCGGGAGGCGCTTGCCGGCCCAGGTGGCGTACGCGTCGGCCTCGTAGTGGCTCAGGTGGCAGACCGGCAGCCCCGGGTCGAGCGGTGAGGTGCCGTGCAGGGTGTGCTCGAACCACTCCCCGTCGAGCTCGCGCCAGTAGAAGGGCGCGCCCCAGCCCTCGGCGTTGACCCGCGCCCACCCGTCCGAGAGCCACAGCTCGGGTCGCCGGTAGCCACCGTCGGCCATGAACTCCAGCCACTCGCCGTTGGTGATCAACCGGTCAGCGAGCCGGTACGGCTCGAGCCACTGCTGATGCCGAGGCAGCTCGTTGTCGAAGCAGAACCCACCGCCCTCCCCGCCGTCAGCAGAGCCGATCTCGACCAGACCGCCGTCGAGATCGACCCACCCGAGCCGGTCGACCCCGTCGCCCGCGACCGGACGCCCGGCGTACGTCGGCTGCAGCGGGTTGAGCGACAGCACGTGCTTGATGTCCATCAGCAGCAGCTCCTGGTGCTGCTGCTCGTGGTGGAAGCCGAGCTCGATGGTCGGAGCGAGCTTGGCGAAGGTGCCCTCGTCCACACGGTCGAGCAGGTCCCTGACCCGGTCGTCGACGTTGCGCCGGTAGTCGCCGACCTCGTACGCCCCGGGCCGGCTGATCACACCACGCATCGGCCGTGCGTACCTCGGCCCGACCTGCTCGTAGTAGCTGTTGAAGAGGAACCAGTACTTGTCCTGGAACGGTGTGAAGCCGGGCTCGTTCTCCGCCAGCACGAAGGTCTCGAAGAACCAGGTCACGTGCGCGCGATGCCATTTGGTGGGCGAGACATCCGGCATCGACTGGACCGTCTGGTCCTCGGGGGAGAGCGGTGCGGCGAGGAGTTCGGTGTCCGCTCGGACTTCGTCGAAGCGGGCGATCGCGGTGGTCGTGTCCATCTCACGTCTCCTGTCGGAGGGTCGGGTACGCCAAGTGCTACGAACCACTCTGCCTGGTCGCCCAACCCCCGCTACGCGATTCAGCGGTTGCCGCACACCGGGCCCGGTATGGGCCCGGTG
>NZ_JBHXNY010000035.1:0-54899 GCF_042719275.1 Nocardioides sp. NPDC058538
GTCGAGTTGGCATCTGACTGCCAACTCGACCGACCTACGTGACGTCTCGGCCTGCGTAGGTGACGTCTCGGCGGGGGTCAGTCCTCGGGGTCGTCGAGACGGGCCAGCCAGGTGGCGAGGCGCTCGATGGGGGTCTCGTGCTCGGGGTGTACGTCGACGAAGGCCTGGAGCTGCTCGGCCAGCCAGGCGAGGGTGACCTCCTCGTCGCCCCGACGGGTGACGAGCTCCTCGATGCCGCGGTCGGTGAAGTACATGGGCTCAGTCTTTCATTCTGCGTTCAGTGGTGCGTCGGAGGCCGGACCTCCGGAGAGGCCGCGTACGACCATGCCGAGGGTGACGTTGATGAGGCGATCACGCTCGGAGTCTGGGCAGGTGCGGTAGGGCCCGTCGATGAGCAGGACCGCGAGGCCGTGGACGGCGGACCAGGCTGCCGTCTCGGCCTCGGGGCGTAGCTCCGGGGCCAGCCAGCCGGCCGCGACAAGGTCGTCGAGAGCCGTGGTGAGGAAGGCGTAGGGCGGGGCTTCGGCGAGGATCGCGGACATCTCCCCGGGCGGGTGTGGGTCTCCGTCGTGGGGACGGAGGAAGGCGGTCCGGAACAGGCCGGGCTGGGCGAGCGCGAAGCGGATGTAGCCGCGCCCGGCCGCGGCGAGGCGCTGCACCGCGGCCTCGGCCGGATGCGGTGCAGTCTTCTCGGCAGCCAGGAGGTCGAGGATCGTCGCGGCCAGCCGGTCCATGGCCTCGTGCTTGGCGGCGACGAGCAGGTCTGCCTGGTTGGCGAAGTGGCGGTAGGTCGCGGTCGGGGTCACGCCGACCGCGCGGGCTGCGGCTCGGATGGTCACCGCGTCCGGGCCGCCTTCCTCGGCAAGCGTCGCGGCCGCATCGACCAGCGCGTTCCGGAGGTCGCCGTGGTGGTAGGGCCGGGCGCCCTCGTCCGAGCTCTCTGAGGGTTTCACGGAATTCATGTTGACACCTGCCCACATCAAAGGGAAAGTTAACACCTGCAAAGTTTACGCCTGCACACATTCATTCTGGAGGAATCGTGTTCCACCGACTCGGCACCCTCGTGGTGCGAAATCCGCGCCGGGTCATGGTGATCGGCCTGGTCGCCCTGCTCGGCGCGATCTATCTGGCCACCTCGGCCTTCGGCAAGCTCGACGACGCCGGCTTCGACGACCCCGCCTCGGAGAGCAGCCGCGCGGCCACCGCGCTGGAGGAGGGCTTCGGCAACGGGGCCGGCTTCCTCCTGACCGTCAGCGCCGCCGATGGCGCGGTGACCGAGGGCGCCGCCGCGAAGGACGCTCAGGCGCTCGTCGACCGCCTCCGAGCCGACGACGACCTGACCGACGTCGTCTCCTACCTCGACGCCCCTGGTCCCGGCATGATCTCGGACGACGGCTCCCACGGCCTGATCTCGGTCGGCGCGAAGGACCCGGACACGGTCGACGCCGCCGCGGTGATCGACCGCTACACCGACGAGACCGCAACCGGAGATGCCACGACGGTCCACGTCGGCGGCCAGCTCGCGACCTTCGAGGAGGTCGGCAGCCAGATCGGCGCAGACCTCGCCCTTGCCGAGGCGATCGCGATCCCGCTGATGATCGCGCTGCTGGTCCTCGCCTTCGGCAACGTCGTCGCCGCCCTCGTCACCATCGGAGTCGGCGGGTTCGCCATCGCCGGCACCTTCGCCGAGCTCTCGGTGCTCGGCAACTTCACCGACGTGTCCATCTACGCCCTCAACCTGACGACCGGCCTCGGGCTCGGCCTCGCCGTGGACTACGGCCTTCTGATGGTGGCGAGGGTCCGCGAGGAACGAGCCGCTGGAGTAGAGCACGCCGATGCCGTCGTGCGCGCCGTGGAGACCGCCGGCCGGACGATCGTCTTCAGCGCCACCACCGTCGCGGTCTCACTGGCCTCGCTGCTCGTCTTCCCGCTCTACTTCCTGCGCTCCTCGGCGTACGCCGGCATCGGGGTCATGGTGATCACCGCCGTCGTCGCGGTGGTGCTGCTCCCCGCCACGATCGCCCTGTTGGGCGACCGGATCGACGCCCTCCGTGTCCCGGGCGTCCGCGGTCTCCGCGGTGGCGCCGCCCCGTTCTGGACCCGACTGGCAGGCTTCGTCACCAGGCGGCCGTGGGTTGCGCTCCCGGTCGTCGCCGTCCTGCTCGCGATGGCCGCGCCGCTGGTAGCCATCGAGTTCGGTACCCCCGACGACCGGGTCCTCCCGGCATCGGCGGGGAGCCGTCAGGCCGGCGACCTGCTGCGCGAGGAGTTCGACGGCGACGGCACCAGCCCCATCCGCGTCGTGACCACCTCGACCGTCGATGACGAGAGCCTGGCGATGTACGCCGCCGACCTCTCGCGGGTCGACGACGTCGATCGTGTCGACACCCGCGTCGGGACGTACGTCGACGGCACCCTCGCCTCGAAGACACCGGCCCTCCCGCCCGGCGACGGCGCGGACGAGCTCGCCGTCGTCAACCAGCTCGACCGCCAGTCCGAGGAGGCGCGTGACCTGGTCCGCGACGTACGCGCCGTCCCGTCACCAGCCGGGACAGACGCGCTCGTAGGTGGCGGCGCCGCGGAGCTGCTGGACTCCCTCGACGCGATCGGCGCCAAGCTTCCGTACGCCGTCGGCGGACTCGCGATCGCGATGGTCGTGATCCTGTTCCTGTTCACCGGCAGCCTGGTGCAGCCGCTGCGGGCGCTGGTGCTCAACGTCATCGGTCTCGGCGCGACGGTCGGGACGACCGTGTTGATCTTCCAGGAGGGATTCGGCGCCGATCTGCTCGGCTTCACCGCGATGCCGCTGAACGTCTCGATGGTCGTCCTGCTGCTGGTGATCGCGTTCGGGCTGTCGATGGACTACGAGGTCTTCGTGCTCGGCCGGATCACCGAGATGCGCCGGCGCGGCCTCGGCAACGTCGACGCGGTCGTACAGGGGCTGGCTCACACCGGCCGGATCGTCACCACGGCCGCCGCCCTGATCGCGACCAGTTTCTTCGCGTTCATGGTCAGCGACATCAGCTTCATGAAGTTCTTCGGCCTCGGGGTCGGGCTGGCGATCCTCATCGACGCCGTCCTGATCCGCGGCATCCTCCTCCCGGCAGCCATGCGGGTGCTCGGGGAGGCGGCCTGGTGGGCGCCGCGGCCGCTGCGGCGCCTGCACCGCAAGGTCGGCCTGAGTGAGGAGCCGGTCCCGGTCCCCGCCTGAGCCAGGACGTACGAAGCCCCCTCGGCCTTGTGGCCAAGGGGGCTTCGCGTGTGCTGATGTGTGGGTTTCGACTCGCGGTCACGGCCTCGCAAGCTCGGCCGTGCGCTCGCTCAACCCGCCAGGCCTACGCGGAGCGCTCCTGCGTCGCGCTCCGCTGGCCAGGCGATCAGGAGAAGGCGCGGTCGATGAGCTCCTTCTGCTCGACCGTGTGCCGCTTGATGGTGCCGACGGCGGTGGTGGAGGAGGCGGTGCGGGTGATCGGCTCGACCTCGCGGCCCAGCTCGGGGACCACGTTGAGGTAGTAGCTCGGCCACGGGCCCTGGTTGAAGGGCTCGTCCTGGACCCACTTGACCTTCGCGTTGGGGTACTTCGCGAGCTCGGTGGCCAGTGGGTCGGTCGGCCACGGGTAGAGCTGCTCGACGCGGACGATCGCGACGTCGTCGCGGTCCCGCTTCTTACGCTCGACCGTGAGGTCCCAGGTCAGGCGGCCGGAGACCAGCAGGACGGTGCTGACCTTCGCGGCGTCCGCCTCGGTGTCGGGGATGACCGGCTGGAACGAACCCGAGGTGAAGTCGGCCGGCTGGGAGGCGGCCTCCTTGCGGCGCAGCATCGACTTCGGGGTGAAGACGATCAGCGGCCGGTGCTCGGCACCGAGGGTGTGCGTACGAAGCAGGTGGAAGTAGGAGGCCGGCGAGGACGGCTGCGCCACGACCATGGCCTCGTCGGCGCACAGCGTGAGGAACCGCTCGATGCGCGCCGAGGAGTGGTCGGCACCCTGGCCCTCGTAGCCGTGCGGCAGCAGCAGCACGACACCGGAGTCCTGGCCCCACTTGGTCTTGCCCGCGGAGATGTACTCGTCGATCACCGACTGGGCGCCGTTGACGAAGTCACCGAACTGCGCCTCCCACAGGACCAGCGAGTCCGGCCGTGCGACCGAGTAGCCGTACTCGAAGCCGAGCGCGGCGTACTCCGAGAGCAGCGAGTCGTAGACGTAGAACTTCGCCTGATCCTCGGTGAGGTTGTTGAGCGGCGTCCACTCGTCGGCGTTCTTGCGGTCGATCATGGTGGCGAAGCGCTGCACGAAGGTGCCGCGACGCGAGTCCTGACCGGCCAGACGCACCGGGCGACCGTCCATCAGGAGCGACCCGAACGCCAGCGTCTCGCCCGTGCCCCAGTCGATGCCGCCGTCGATGATCTGGGTCGCGCGACGCTGCAGCTGCGGCATCACCTTCGGGTGGACCGTGAAGCCCTCCGGCGGGGTGACGTACGCATCCGCGATCCGCTTCAGCACATCGTTGGTGATCGCGGTGACGGTCTCGCCGGCAGGCTTCTCGGGGTAGTCCGGGACGGTCTCCCAGGCCTGCGGCATCTTGTCGGCCTCGCGCACCTCGGTGAAGACCTGCTCCAGGCGAGCCTGGTAGGCGGCCAGCACCTGCTCCGCCTCCTCGATCGTGATGTCACCACGACCGATCAGCGACTCGGTGTAGAGCTTGCGGACCGAGCGCTTCTGCTCGATCAGGTCGTACATCATCGGCTGGGTGAACGACGGGTCGTCGCCCTCGTTGTGACCGCGGCGGCGGTAGCAGATGAGGTCGATGACGACGTCCTTGTTGAACGCCTGGCGGTACTCGAAGGCGAGCCGCGCGACGCGCACGCAGGCCTCCGGGTCGTCGCCGTTCACGTGGAAGATCGGCGCCTGCACCATCCGCGCGACGTCGGTGGCGTAGAGCGAGGAGCGCGACGAGCCCGGCGAGGTGGTGAACCCGACCTGGTTGTTGATGACCAGGTGGACGGTGCCACCGGTGCGGTAGCCACGCAGCTGGGACAGGTTGAGCGTCTCCGCGACCACACCCTGGCCGGCGAACGCGGCGTCACCGTGGACCAGCAGCGGCAGGACCGGGAAGACCGCGCCCTGGTCGAGCACGTCCTGCTTGGCGCGGGCGATGCCCTCCAGGACCGGGTCGACGGTCTCGAGGTGGGACGGGTTGGCGGCGACGGAGACCTTGATCGTGTCGCCCAGGTCGGAGAGGAACTCGCCCTCGGCGCCGAGGTGGTACTTCACGTCACCGGAGCCCTGGACCGTGCGCGGGTCGATGTTGCCCTCGAACTCGCGGAAGATCTGGTTGTAGGACTTGCCGACGATGTTGGCGAGCACGTTGAGACGGCCGCGGTGGGCCATCCCCATCGTGACCTCGTCCAGACCGGCCTCGGCGGCGGCCTCGCAGACCTCGTCGATGACCGGGATCGCGGTCTCGCCGCCCTCGAGGGAGAACCGCTTCTGGCCGACGAACTTCGTCTGCAGGAAGGTCTCGAAGGCCTCGGCCTCGTTGAGCTTCGACAGGATCCGGAGCTGCTCCTGGCGCGGGGTCTTGTCGTAGGGCCGCTCGACGCGGTCCTGGATCCACCGGCGCTGCTCGGGGTCCTGGATGTGCATGTACTCGATGCCGGTGGTGCGGACGTAGGAGTCACGCAGGACACCGAGGATCTCGCGCAGCTTCATGAACGGCTTGCGGCCGCCGGCGAAGGAGCCGACCGGGAACTCGCGGTCGAGGTCCCACAGGGTCAGCCCGTGCGACTCGATCTGCAGGTCGGGGTGCGAACGCTGCTTGTACTCCAGCGGGTCGGTGTCGGCCATCATGTGACCGCGCACGCGGTGGGCGTGGATGATCTCGCCGACCTTGACCTGCTTGGAGATCTGGTCGTCGTGGGTGGTGTCGATGTCCTGGTTCCAGCGGATCGGCTCGTAGGGGATCCGCAGCGACGCGAAGATCTCGTCGTAGAAGTCGTTCTCACCGAGCAGGAGCCGGTGGACGGTGGCCAGGAACTCGCCGGACTGGGCGCCCTGGATGACCCGGTGGTCGTACGTCGAGGTCATCGTCATGATCCGCGAGACGGCGTTCTGGGCGAGCTTCGAGGGGGAGGCGCCCTGGAACTCGGGCGGGTAGTCCATCGAGCCGACGCCGATGATCGCGGCCTGGCCCTGCATCAGCCGCGGCACCGAGTTGTTGGTGCCGATGCCGCCGACGTTGGTCAGGCTGACCGTGGTGCCGGAGTAGTCGGCCATGGACAGCTTGTTGTCCTTGGCCTTGCGGACGATGTCCTCGTACGCGGTCCAGAAGCCGGCGAAGTCCATCAGCTCGCAGCCCTTGATGGAGGGTGCGACCAGCTGGCGGGTGCCGTCCTTCTTCTGCTGGTCGATGGCCAGGCCGAGGTTGATGTGCGGCGGGGTCACCTGGGTCGGCTTGCCGTCGACCTCGGCGTAGGTGTTGTTCATCGCCGGCATCGCCTTGATCGCCTTGATGATGGCGTAGCCGATGAGGTGGGTGAAGGAGACCTTGCCGCCGCGAGCGCGCTTGAGGTGGTTGTTGATGACCGTGCGGTTGTCCCACAGCAGCTTGACCGGCATGTTGCGCACGGAGGTCGCGGTCGGCACCGCGAGCGACACGTCCATGTTCTTGGCCGTGGCGGCGGGGATGCCGCGAAGGGTGGTGTAGGTCGGCTCGTCGGTGACGGCGACGGCGGTCGGCTTCGGGGCGTCCTTGGGGGTGGGCGTCGCGGTGCCCTTGGCCGGCTCGGCGGCCTGCGCGGCAGGGCGCGGCTTCGCCTTGGGGGCCGGAGCCGCCTTGGAGGCCGGCGCCTCTGCGGAGGCGGGGGTGGTCGGCGCGGGCGCGGTGGCCGGCGCGGGGGAGACCGGAGCCTTGGCGGGCGCGGCGGCGGGCGTCGCCGGGGCGGCGGCGCCGTTCGGCGACGCGCCAGGCTGTCCGTTGGTCTCGAAGAACTTCACCCACACGGGGTCAACACTGCTGGGATCCTTCGTGTACTGGTCGTACATCTCCTCGACCAGCCACTCGTTGGCGCCGAATTCCGCTGGGATGTCGGCAGTGTTGGGGGACGGGGTGCCTGAGGACACGGCTTGATTCGCCTCTTCCGAATTTTCGCACTGTAAGAAATGGGTTGCCCACGGGCAAGGCTATCCCCCCGAACACGCAAATGCCCGATGCAGGTTCTCCCTGTGGACAGGATGTAATCCGTCCCACATCTTGCGTTACCGACCGGGTGTACGCGCAACCCGGGTCGGTGTGCGTACAGTGGCCCGGTCCCGGAGCAGGTCTATGAGGCGGAATCCCCACATGACGAGCAGCAGTACGAGGCGCCTTTCGCGCGTCGCAACGGCACTCACGGCGGCGGCCCTGAGCAGCACCTTGGCACTCACCGGGTGCGGTCGCGAGTCCGACGAGCCGGCCGCCTCGCCGTCCCCGTCGCCGACCCCGGCGGCCACGGTGAAGTCGGCCGCGAAGCTCGTCCACGTGCAGGGCAAGTTCCCCAAGAGCCGGCGCCAGGCGGTCTCGGCCAACGTGGCCAAGGTCGTCGACCGGTGGCTGCAGGCGGCGTACGTCGGGGGTGACTACCCGCGCGCGACCTCGACCTTCACCGCGAAGTCCTTTCCGGGCTTCTCCAAGGTCACGATCGCTCAGGCGGGCAAGCAGATGACCCAGATGAGCAACGCCACGATCGCTCCTCAGATCGACGGGGTCGAGGTCGTCGCCAGCGACGTCCACGTCGATCTGCTGGCCAACAACAACTACCCGGTCGGCGCGGTCGCCCGGGTGCGGCTGGTCTACGACACCACGGGGGACCGGGAGTCACGCCAGACCGTCCGCGGCACCCTGGACATGGTGCCGACCAAGACCTCCTGGGCCGTCTTCGGCTTCAACATCACTCGCGAGGAGAAGCTGGCGCCGGACCCGTCCTCGGCGCCGTCCGCCTCGCCGAGCCCCTCGGGAGACAAGTCATGAGCCGCCTGACGACGCCCGTTCGCCGCCGCCTCCTGACCACGCTCGCGCTGGGCGTGGTGCTCGCGCTGACCGCGGTCCTGGTGCCTGACGCCGAGGTCGCCGAGCCACGCGCGGAGCTGATCGCGACCAAGTGGGCCAAGGGTCTCGACGTCGCCAAGTTCACCCGTAAGGGCGGCACGATCTGGGTCCTCGCGGTCGGTTCGGACGCCCGCCCCGGCCAGAAGGTCACCCGCAGCCGCGGCGACGCGCTGCACCTGATCGGCTTCAACCCGTCGTCGGGCTATGCCACCGACATCAGCATCCCGCGCGACTCCTACGTCAACATCCCCGGCCACGGGCGCGACAAGATCAACTCGGCGCTGCTCTACGGCGGCCCGAAGCTGATGGGCCGCGCCGTCGGCAGCCTGGTCGGCGTACAGCCGCAGTACGTCTTCGTCACCTCCTTCTCGGGCATGAGCGACATGGTGATCGGGGTCGGCGGCGTCGACGTCGACAACCCGCGTGCCTTCAGCGATCCGTACGTCGCGCGCTACGGCTTCAAGAAGGGCCGGATCCACATCAGCGGCCCGCACTCGGTCGACTTCGCGCGGGCCCGCAAGACGCTGCCCGGCGGTGACTTCGACCGCTCGGCCAACCAGTCCCGCGTCATCCGCGGCATCCACCGCAAGATCGTCGCCCGGCAGTACGACATCGGCTTCAAGGCCAAGGGCGTCTCGCTGGTGATGAAGAAGATGCACACCACCGGCCTCTCCGGCCGCGACCTCTACCAGCTCGCCAACGCCGTCGCCGCGATCAACCCGGGCAAGGTCCGCACCTGCGTCGTTCCCGGTGGGATCGGCAACGCCGGCGCCGCCAGCGTCGTCTTCCCCAACGTCGGGGCGGCCCGGGCGATGGGCAACGACGCGCGCAACGACGGCCGACTCAACCGCGGCTGCCGCGGCTGAGTCACTCGTGCGCGACGACGAAGTCGCGCACCAGCGGGGCGATCCGCTCGGGATGATCGGCGACCACCCAGTGTGAGCCGGCGACCTCGCGGATCGTCAGGTCCGCGACGTACGGCTGCGGGGCCTCGGTCGCCAGCGCCCGGCTGACGTAGACGTCACCGGTCGGGGCGATGACCTGGACCGGGACGGTGACCGGTCGCGGCTGAGGATGCCCCATCCGGGCGATCGCGTTGGCGCGGTAGAGCTCGAGGCCGTTGATCCGATCGGCCTGGGTGCGGTCGACGGCCGAGCCGCCGACGATCCGGTCGAGGAACCCGGAGCGCCATGCGAGCTCGGGGAGCAGCGGCGCCTGGAAGAAGCCGATGTAGGTCGACTCGGCACCCTGCTTGAGACGCTCGAGGACGCCGCGGGCGGTCCGTGCCGGCGTACGCAGCCAGGTCCCGGTCTGGTCGAGGCTCGGCCCCGAGATCGAGGTGAACGACGCGATCCGCTCGGACGGCACGTTGCCGGCGACGGCCTCCCACGTCTGGGTCGAGCCCCAGTCGTGGGCGAGCAGGTGCACCGACGCCGACGGGCTGACCGCGTCGATGACGGACTGCAGATCCGCGTTGAGCTGCTCGATCAGATAGCCCTCGCGCGTGGCCGGAGCCTGCGAGCTGCCATGGCCGCGTACGTCGTAGGTCACGATCCGCAGCTCGCTGCCGAGGATCCTCACCAGCGGGAGCCAGACGCTGGCGTTGTCGGGGTAGCCGTGAACGCAGACCAGCGTGGGGCGGGTGTCGCCGGGAGACCCGAAGTCGGTGACGGCCAGCCTGAGCCTGTCGGTCGTCGCCACGTCGAGGGTGCTCACCCGCCCGAGGGTAGTCCGGCGCCGTTCACGCCGACGTGACACGATTCGCCCATGGACATCAGCTATCCGGTCACGATCGCCGCGGCTCGCACCTGGTTCAAGCTCGGCGACATCAAGATCAACATGACCGGTGCGGAGCACATCCCCGAGTCGGGTGGTGCCCTGCTGGCGGTCAACCACCTCTCCTTCGTCGACTACGTCATGGCCGGGTTCCCCGGGGCCGAGCGCGGCCGGCTGACCCGGTTCATCGCCAAGAAGGAGGTCTTCGACCACCCCGTCGGCGGCCCCGTGATGCGCTCGTTCCACCACATCCCGATCGACCGCAGCTACGGCG
The DNA here is from genome assembly GCF_042719275.1 of Nocardioides sp. NPDC058538. Taxonomy (NCBI): domain Bacteria; kingdom Bacillati; phylum Actinomycetota; class Actinomycetes; order Propionibacteriales; family Nocardioidaceae; genus Nocardioides; species Nocardioides sp. NPDC058538. The sequence continues at coordinate 10,136 of NZ_JBHXNY010000035.1, forward strand.
CGGCCGGGATGAAGAAGGCCGTCGACTACCTCCAGGACGGTGAGGTCGTCGGGATCTTCCCCGAGGCCACGATCTCGCGCTCGTTCCTGATCAAGGACCTCAAGACCGGCACCGTACGCATCGCCGCCGACGCCGGCGTCCCGCTGATCCCCGTCGTGCTGTGGGGCACCCAGCGGATCATGACGAAGGGTCAGAAGGTCGACCTGTCGCGCCACAAGACGATCGGGATCGAGATCGGCCCGCCGCTGCCGGTGACCGGGGAGGACCCGGCCGCCGAGACCGCTGCGCTCAAGGCGCAGATGGAGGCGATGCTCGACCGGCTGATCAAGGCGCACCCCGCCGAGGAGCAGCCCCCGGGCTCGTGGTGGCTGCCGGGGGCGTACGGCGGCTCGGCCCCCACGCTCGAGGAGGCCGAGGCGATGTACGCCGAGGAGCGCAGGCTTCGCGCCCAGCGGAAGGCCGCGAAGCGGCTGGCCAAAAAGGGCAGGGCCTGAGGACTCTCCTGAGCTTGTCGAAGGGCGCGACCTAGGTCGGAGCGCCGGCGCGCTCGGCGCCGGCCATGTGCTCGACCGCGGTCATCGCAACATCGAGGAGCCCATCGACGACGTCGTCGTAGCTGTGGGTGTTGCCCACGAATGGATTCAGTCGGGGATCCTGGCCGGTGGCTCCGATGATTGCGGCGATGGCTTCGCCTGCCTCTTCGGTCACCTTCGCGACTCTCCCCCAGAGAACGGCTTCGGCGTCGCGATCGCCCTGGGACTCATCGAGCCACCGGGACAGATACGCGAGCAGAGCCGGCGTAGCGTCGGTCATGCGGTCGGAGTCTAGGGCGCTCCCGGTAATTCGGTCGAGCCTTAGGTTTAAGGGCTACTCAGCAGGCTGATAGACCCCGAGCCGATTTCCGGACGGGTCGGTGAAGATGAACCGACGCCCACCGGGGTAGTCGTAGGGCGCTTCGGTGATCGTGCCGCCGGCCTTCTCGACGGCCGTCACCGCGGCCTCCAGGTCGGTCGTGCGGATCAACGGAAGCGGGGCGACGGGGGCCTCGGAGGCGTACATCCCGCCGTTCTCGTCCTTGCCGTCGGGCCCGACGATCCCGGCGTACATCCCGCCGTAGTCGTTGAAGGACCAGCCGAAGGCGGACTCGTAGAACGTGCGGGAGCTCGGGAGGTCGGTGACCGCGAGCTCGAGGTAGTCGATGTGGAGTGCATTCATGCCCATCGACGCTACCCGCGACCGCCGACACTCTCGCTCGGTCGAAGGCTCAGCCGAAGGCGATCTCGAAGCCCTTGCCGCGGAAGGAGCCGAGCTTGGTGGCGTCGCGGAGGTAGGCGAGCGGGCCGTCGGGGTCGAAGACCCAGGTGCCGTGCGCGGGCAGGAGCTTGGCGCGGCCCTTCATGGTGAGCCAGGCGGTGTCGGGGTGCTCCTCGATGCCGGGCTGCTCGACGTTGCCCCGCATCGGCACGCGCGGGGCGAGCTGGGTGACGTCGTTGAACTTCGCCGTCGCGATCGGGCCGTCGTCGTGGCTCGCCTCCCAGGTGTGGGTCGACAGCGGCCCCTTGGTGGACGACCCTCCGCTGAACTTGGCCAGTCCCTTCGGGATCGCCCACAACGTACGCCCGCCGGCAACGGAGTCGGGGGAGTCCACCCAGATGTCGACGACGCTCACCGCCTTCTTCCCGTTGGACGCGGTGATCACCCGGGCGGAGAGGAGCTCGTGGTAGGTCAGCGGGCTCGGCTCGGTGTAGTCGACCAGGGCGACCGCGTAGATACCCTTCGGGCGCAGCTCGTCGACGTCGTGGGCGAGCCGGTAGACCGAGAGCCACATCGATCCGTGCATGTGCCAAGGGGCTGGGGGATAGCTGGTCACGTGGGTCTCCCGAATTTCTGTTGTGGTCCGTGTCGAAGCGGTCATGCTCGGTTCGACGCGTAGGCGTGTGGCGATCGTCGCCACGCTTTACCCAAGGAGACCAGAGATGACCGACCAGGTGAAGGGCCCCGCCGCCTACTTCCCGTCCATCGAGAAGAAGTACGGCCGCCCGATCGCGGAGTGGCAGCAGATCATCCGCGACAGCGGGATCACCAAGCACATGGAGCTCGTGACGCATCTGAAGACCGAGTACGCCCTCGGGCACGGTCACGCCAACGCCCTCGTCGCCCACACCCTCGCCGAGGGTCTCTGACCCGATGGTGAGAGCGGGCTGACGGGCTACGAGCCCGCAGGACGTAGCGCCAGTTCGACCAATACTCGGTAGTCGCCTCCGTCTGCCGTGTGCAGCGCGTCGAGATACGCCCTGCGGGACGACTCGCGCTTGGCGGGCGTGGCATCGAATCCCCACTCGTAGCGGTATCGCCCAGGGGTAGAGAGCCCGAGCGACTCGGCCAGTTTGTTCGCGGTGACGCGCGCATGGCGACCGTTACCGTTGGTGAACGGGTGGATTGACGCGAGCCGATGGTGAAGTCGTACGCAGATCTCATCGGGCGAGTAGGCCTCGTACTCGATCCAGCCTCGTGCCTGATCGAGAAGTTGGGCCCAGCGTTCGGTGATGACGCCGGGGTCGACTCCGATATTGGTCTGCCTGGTGCGATTCCTGCCTGCCCAGGTCCACACCCGGCCGAACATGTTGCGATGCAGATCGCGAAGGAACCACTGGTCGAGGACCTCCTCCGCCTGAAGGTGGCCAGCCCGGTTCAACCACCTGATACCGAACACGATGTTGGTCGCCTCGGCGAGGTTCAACTCGTCACGAGTGGTGATGTGTGCGTAGGCGGGCATAAGAAACTCCCGATCGTCCTCATCGATCGGGGTCTCGCCGTCTTGGGTCTCGTGTATCTGGGTGTTCACGCTGCTGAGTGGGCTTGGCCATCAGCGGTGAGCCGCTCGCGCACGATGCCTGTCAGAAGGCGGTCCTTGGCGTTCTCGGTGAGGTGTTGACCTTCAAGGCCCATGTTGATCACGACGGTACGCAGCAGGGCATGGTCCTCGGCTGTGGCGAGGTCGTTCCAGGTCGGTGTCTGTCGAGTGGTGAACGAGATCCCCACGGCGTTGGCGGCGCGAAGTGCCTTGTCGAGCTCGACCCTGGGCGCGCCGGCCTCAAGGCGACCGATCCACTCGCGTGTCGTGCCGATCTGGGCGGCGAGCTCTGCCTGCGAAAGGCCGCGCCGGACCCGCTCGTCGCGGATTGCGGCGCCGAGGTCAGCAGTAGCGGTGTGGGTGGTCATGACACAAGGCTACCACTCGCATGCGACAGAACTGTCGCATCCAACTGTCTTGAAACTGATGCTGCAGCCGTCGGTGCAGCCGTGCGCGAAAGGGTCAGGGGCGTACGCCGTGTGCTGCCAGCTGTTCGCAGAGCGCGGCATGACTGATGTGGTCGGCTGGTGCATCGGTGCCCGCCGCGGAGGCCTCTGGGTGGGAATCGAACGTCCAGTGGACAGTGGCCATGCCGATAGATCGGGCTGAGGCGACGTTGCTCGCCTTATCATCGACGAAGACGATCTCGTGCGGGTCGGCGCCGATCCGCGCGGCGGCGCGGTGGAAGAACTCAGGCTCGGGCTTGGCCACGCCGAGGTCGAAGGAGTAGCAGCTCACGTCGAAGAGGTCGTCGTGCCCGAGCGCGGTGCGCATGAAGGTGCCGCGGTGCGCGGCCTGGTTGGTACCGAGGTGCACGCCGTAGCCAGCTGCTCGCAGCCGACGTACGACATCGGCCGACTCCGGGTGGACCTCCACCCGGTTCCACACCGCGGCATACACCTCCTCGGCAGACGCGGTCGCGCCGAACTCGTCCAGCAGGTCGGCGAGGATGGCGAGAAAGTCGCCGTCCGCGCCGGCTTGCAGCGGAGCCTCCTTCGCCCACGCGGCAAGGAAGAACTCTTCTGCGCGGTCCCCGAGGAATGGCTCGGCCGCTGCGTACCAACCTCCGGGGAGATGTTGGAGGACACCGTCGGCGTCGAATAGAACGTGGCGTATTACTACTGTTTCCATGCTGCAGGCAGCGTGACATACCCGCCCGAATGCGCACCGCAGGTTCCGGTGGAAATAAAAGAAACCGCTGGTCACCCAGCGGTTTCTTCTGTGCCCCCGGCAGGAATCGAACCTGCGGCCTACGGTACCGGAAACCGGCGCTCTATCCCCTGAGCTACGGAGGCAGTGCACCGCCTGAGCAGTGCAGATGGAACCCTACAGGCTGGGACGGATAACGGTGAAACCGACTGGCGCTTATACGCTGGACCTCGTGACTCCTGAGCAGCTTTCCACCGCGGTCGTCGATGTCCTCACCGCGCTCGTCGATGAGGGTGCGATCACCCTTCCCGACGGCGTTCCGAGCACTGTCACGGTGGAGCGACCCCGGCAGAAGGGGCACGGCGACTACGCCACCAACGTGGCGCTGCAGCTGGCCAAGAAGGCGGGGATGAACCCGCGTGCGCTGGGCGAGCAGGTCGCCGAGAAGCTGAAGGCGACCGACGGGATCGCGGACGTCGAGATCGCCGGTCCGGGCTTCCTGAACATCTCCGTCGAGGCTGGTGCCCAGGGCAAGCTGGCGGGCGAGATCGTCGCCGCGGGGGCTGCGTACGGCAACAACAGCTCCTTCAACGGCCACAACATCAACCTGGAGTTCGTCTCCGCCAACCCGACCGGCCCGCTGCACCTCGGCGGTGTCCGCTGGGCCGCGGTCGGGGACGCGCTCGGTCGTGTCCTGGAGGCGTCCGGCGCCGAGGTCACCCGGGAGTACTACTTCAACGACCACGGCGGCCAGATCGACCGCTTCGCGCGCTCGCTCCTGGCGTGGGCCCAGGGCCAGCCGGTCCCGGAGGACGGCTACGGCGGCGCGTACATCGAGGAGATCGCCAAGCAGGTCCTCGCCAAGGAGCCCAACGCGCTCGAGAGCGACGACCCGCAGGAGGTCTTCCGCTCGATCGGCGTGGAGCTGATGTTCGCCGAGATCAAGCAGAGCCTGCACGACTTCAACGTCGACTTCGACGTCTACTTCCACGAGGACAACCTCCACAAGTCCGGAGCCGTGGAGCGCGCCATCGAGAAGCTCCGCGAGCTCGGCAACGTCTATGAGAAGGACGGCGCGATCTGGCTGGCGACCGAGAAGTTCGGTGACGACAAGGACCGCGTCGTCATCAAGGCCGACGGTCAGGGTGCCTACTTCTCCGGCGACCTCGCCTACTACCTCGACAAGCGCGAGCGCGGCTTCGACCGCTGCTTCATCATGCTGGGCGCCGACCACCACGGCTACGTCGGCCGGATGATGGCGATGTGCGCCGCCTTCGGCGACACGCCCCACGAGAACCTCGAGATCCTGATCGGCCAGATGGTCAACCTCCTCAGGGACGGCCAGCCGATGCGGATGTCGAAGCGTGCCGGCACCGTGGTCACCATCGACGACATCGTCGAGGCGATCGGGGTGGACGCGGCCCGCTACGCGCTGGCGCGCTACTCCAGCGACTCCAACATCGACATCGACCTCGACCTGTGGGCCAAGGCCGACAGCGCCAACCCGGTCTACTACGTGCAGTACGTCCACGCGCGCACCTGCCGGATGATGGCCAACGCGGCCGACCTGGGCATGCAGATCGACCTCGACACCTTCGAGCCGGAGCTGCTCACCCACGAGCGCGAGGGCGAGCTGCTGCGGGCGCTGGCCGAGCTGCCGCGCGTGGTCGCGACCGCCGCCGAGCTGCGCGAGCCGCACCGCGTCGCCCGCTACCTCGAGGACACCGCCGGGATCTTCCACCGCTGGTACGACGATGACGACTGCCGCATGCTGCCCAAGGGCGACGAGCCGGTGGCGCCCATCAACCTGGCCCGGCTGGCACTCGTCTCCGCCGCCCGCACCGTCTTCGCCAACGGCCTCGGGCTGCTCGGCGTCTCGGCCCCGGAGCGCATGTGATGACGTCCCACGCATCGCCGGGCTCGTTCACCGGCACCTCCCCGGTATGGCTGAAGACCCCCGACGACGTCAACGCCCTCGTACCGGCGCTGTGGTCGGCGACGGCCGAGAAGACCGACGGTGTCCTCACCGTCGGGGGTGTCGCGGTGCCCGACCTGGTCGCGAACATCAACACCCCTGCGTACGTCCTGGACGAGGCCGACTTCCGCGAGCGCGCCCGCGCGTTCCGTGACGCCTTCACGGGCTATGACGTCTATTACGCCGGCAAGGCGTTCCTGTGCACCGAGGTGGCGCGCTGGGTGGCGCAGGAGGGGCTCTGCCTCGACGTCTGCTCCAACGGTGAGCTCTCGGTCGCGCTGCGCGCCGAGGTGGACCCGGCCAAGATCGGCTACCACGGCAACAACAAGACCCCGATGGAGCTGCGCCGGGCGATCGTCGCGGGCGTCGGGCGGATCATCGTCGACTCCTTCGACGAGGTCGAGCGGGTCGCCGCGATCGCCGCCGAGACGGGTATCACCGCCCGGGTGATGGTGCGGGTGACCGCCGGCGTCGAGGCCCACACCCACGAATACATCGCCACCGCCCACGAGGACCAGAAGTTCGGCTTCTCGATCTCGTCGGGCGACGCCTTCGAGGCCGTACGCCGGCTGCTGGAGGCCCCGAACGTCGAGATGCGCGGGCTCCACTCCCACATCGGCTCCCAGATCTTCGACTCCTCCGGCTTCGAGGTCGCCACCCGGCGGGTGCTCGCGCTGCAGGCGCGGATCCGGGACGAGCTCGGCACCGAGCTTCCCGAGATGGACCTCGGTGGTGGCTTCGGCATCGCCTACACCACCCAGGACGACCCCTCGACTCCCAAGGCGCTGGCCGAGGAGCTCACCGCGATCGTCGAGCACGAGTGCCGTGGCTTCGGTCTCGCGGTGCCGCATCTCTCGATCGAGCCGGGTCGCGCCATCGTCGGCCCCTCGATGTGCACCGTCTACACGGTCGGCACGGTCAAGGAGGTCGCCCTCGACGGCGGCGTCACCCGCACGTATGTGAGCGTCGACGGCGGGATGAGCGACAACATCCGCACGGCTCTCTACGACGCCGACTACTCCGCCACCCTCGCCGGCCGGTCCTCGTCCGCCGGTCCCGTGCTCGGCCGCGTCGTCGGCAAGCACTGCGAGGCCGGCGACATCGTGGTCAAGCACGAGTTCCTGCCTGGTGACATCGCTCCCGGTGACCTGATCGCGGTCCCGGGCACCGGCGCCTACGGCCGCTCGATGGCCTCCAACTACAACCACGCCCTGCGGCCCCCGGTCGTCGCCGTACGCGACGGTGAGTCCCGGGTGATCGTCCGGCGGGAGACCGAGGACGACCTCTTCGCGACCGACCTCGGCTGATCGGGCGCGAAGGGACAGCTCAAGCCCGCAACGCCCGCAGCACCGCCCGCCCGCGCGGTGAGAGGCGGTAGCCGACCGGGAGGGACTCGGTGAGCCCCAGCTCCTTGAGCCGGCGGATGTCGGCCTTGAACGGCTTCTTCTCCCGCCCGATCGAGGCCGCGATGGTCTCGGCCAGCTCACCGGGCCGAGCCTCGATGAGCTCCAGGTGCTCCCGAGTCCACGGTCCCCGGCGGCTGCGCTGGTCCATGTCGGCCAGCTTCGCGACCAGCGCGGCGGTCGCGGTCTTTCCCGGGCGCTTGGTGCGCAGCGCGACCCGCTCGTCCTCCCCGGCGTAGCGCATCTCGATCCGGTAGACCTCGCCGTCCTTGCGGGACAGGAAGGCGAGCAGGTCGTCCAGGGTGGTGCCGGCCCGGCGGGCGTCCTCGTCGGTCAGCGTGTCGCAGGACACGGGTGAGACGGAGACGAACTCGACCACACCCATCCGGGTGCGCTGGCGGCCGCCGGCGACATGCATCGGACGTTTCCAGCGGCGGAAGGCGAGGTCGACCTCGCCGGTGCGGATGCGCTCGAGGTCGGCGTTGGGGAACAGCACGCACCCATCAAACCGCGTGGCGTACGAAATTCGGTTTCGCCTTCCCGAAATCCCTGGGTCCGTGAGCCTACGATGGGGCGCATGCCGAGGGGGGTCTACTCAGAGAGACCGCTCGCGACGCCGTCCCAGGTGCCGCGAGCGTCTGTCGCCCGGCTGACGAAGGAGCGGCGGGACAGCGTGTCCCGAGCGGCGCACACGTTCGGCTGGCAGGTGGTCACCGGCAAGGCCGCCGCGCAGCGGCCGGTGCGGTGGGAGGTGCTGGGGCCGGACGTACGCGCCGAGCGCTGCGACCTCGTCGTCGACGGCACCTGCGACGGGATCCTGGTCGAGTACTGGCACGGCAAGGCGTCCCCCGGGAAGGGGCCCTGGCGTCCGGCGCGCTGGGTGGTGGTGCGGGTCCCCGCCCACCTGCCGAAGACGGCCGCGATGATCGGGCTCTCGCCGGGTTCGGGCAACACCGGCACCGGCCGGGTGCCCACGCCGATCTTCTTCCCGCCGGAGTTCCGCGCCAAGACCAACGTGACCACCCCCGACGGTGCCGTCATCGCCGCCGACGAGGAGCATGCGCGCTCGCTGTCCCGGTTCGCCAGCCATGTCGTCGACGAGCGGCTGTGGGTGGTGGCCCGCGACGATGCCATCACGGTCACCACCGACGTGGAGCCGGACGCGGAGGAGCTGCTCCGTCGCGTACGTCTGGCGCGTGATGTCGCCGCGGTGCTGCGGCCGATCCCGGAGCTCGCCTGACGGCTGAGCTGATCCAAGGCTTGGGGAAAGCCCTTGACCTCAAGTGAGCTTGAGCATGTTGACTCGAGTCATGCGAGCGATCAGACAGCACGAGTTCGGCGGCCCGGAGGTCCTGCGACTCGGGGAGGTGCCCGACCCGACACCAGGTCCGGGCCAGGTACGCATCAGGGTGGAGGCCGCAGGGATCCACCGTCTCGACACCTCGATCCGAGCGGGCGACCTGCCGGCGACGATGCCGCGACCGGAGCTCCCGATGACTCCCGGCCGCGAGGTCGCCGGCGTGGTCGACGAACTCGGTGAGGGCGTCGACGAGACCTGGCGGGGCGCGAGGGTCGTCGCGCATCTCGGTCCGGGAAGCAGCGGCGGCTACGCCGAGCTCGCGGTTGCCGACGCGACCCGGCTCTACCGACGTCCCGACGGGCTGGAGTCGGCCGAGGCCGTGGCTGCGATCGGCACCGGTCGCACCTCGGCCGCGGTGCTCGAGGCCGCCCAGATCGGTTCCGACGACGTCGTCGTGGTCACCTCGGCCGCCGGTGGCATGGGCGCGATCCTGCTCCAGGGCATCCGAAACGCGGGCGCCCGCGCGGTCGGGCTCGCGGGCTCTGACGCCAAGCTCGAGATCGCCCGCGGCTTCGGCGCGCAGACGGCGATCGACTACCGCACGGACGGCTGGCTGGAGCGGCTTCGCGCGGAGGAGCCCCGGATCACGGTCCTTCTCGACGGGCTCGGCGGTGACGTACCCAGGCGGGTCCACGCCCACCTCGAGCCGGAGGGACGGATGGTCCGGTTCTCCGGCGACCAGGACGGCTACGAGGGTGCCGCGAAGATCATCGACATCCTCGGACCTTGGGTCCAGGGCCGGATCAAGGAGTTCGAGCAGGCCTCGCTCGAGGCTGCCGCGGACGGCGCCCGCAGGCCGTACGTCGGCACCGTGTTCCCGCTGGCCGAGGCGGCGGCCGCCCATCGTGCGCTCGAGGCCCGGGAGACCACCGGCAAGGTCGTGCTGCTGACCTGAGCCGAAACCCGGCGGAGGTGTCCGCGCCTAGAGCGGAAGTCGGACCCCGGAGCCTGTCCCGGATACCCTTGGCGCGTGAGCAGCAACAAGACGACCGCGCACGCCGTCGATCCCTTGGGCGTCGCCGTCCTCGGCTGCGGTGTGGTGGGGTCCCAGGTGGTCCGGCTCCTGCTCGAGGGCGATGCGGATCTCGCCGCCAGAGTGGGTGCGCCGCTGGAGATCAGGGGCGTGGCCGTACGCCGCCTCGACGCCCCTCGCGACGTCGAGGTGCCTGCGGAGCTGCTCACCACGGACGCCCAGGGCCTGGTCGCCCGCGATGACATCGACCTCGTGGTCGAGGTGATCGGCGGCATCGAGCCGGCCCGCGGCCTCATCCTCACCGCGCTGGAGAACGGCGCCAGCGTCGTCACCGCCAACAAGGCGCTGCTCGCCGAGGACGGCCCGACGCTCTACGAGGCCGCCGAGAAGGCCGGCACCGACCTCTACTACGAGGCCGCGGTCGCCGGCGCGATCCCGATCCTGCGCCCCCTGCGCGACTCGCTCGTCGGCGACCACGTCACCAAGGTGATGGGCATCGTCAACGGCACCACCAACTACATCCTCGACAAGATGGACACCTACGGTGCCGGCTTCGAGGAGGCCCTCGCCGAGGCCCAGGAGCTGGGCTACGCCGAGGCCGACCCGACCGCCGACGTCGAGGGCTTCGACGCCGCCGCCAAGGCCGCCATCCTGGCGAGCCTCGCCTTCCACACCCGGGTGACCGCCAGCGACGTCTACCGCGAGGGCATCACCGAGGTGACCGCCGGCGACGTCGCCTCGGCTAAGGCCATGGGCAGCGTCGTCAAGCTGCTCGCGATCGCCGAGCTCGAGGACGACGACGTCTCGGTGCGCGTCCACCCGGTGATGATCCCGCGCACCCACGCGCTGGCGACCGTACGCGGCGCCTACAACGCCGTCTTCGTCGAGTCCGCCTCGGCCGGCGACCTGATGTTCTACGGCCAGGGCGCGGGCGGAGATCCCACCGCGAGCGCCGTCCTGGGCGACCTGGTCACGATCGCCCGCAACAAGGTCCTCGGCACCCGCGGCTTCGGCGAGTCCGCGTACGCCGACCGCGCGGTGCGCCCGATGGGCGAGACCGTCACCCGCTACCACGTCAGCCTGGACGTGGCCGACAAGGCCGGTGTGCTCGCCGCCGTCGCGACCGCCTTCTCCGAGCACGGCGTCTCGATCAAGGCCGTACGCCAAGAAGGCAGGGGAGAGGACGCCCAGCTCGTCGTCGTCTCCCACGAGGCCCCCGATGCCGCGCTCGCGGCGACCGTGCAGCACCTGCGCGAGATGGAGTACGTCCGCGACGTCGCCTCGGTGATGCGCGTAGAAGGAGCAGTCTGATGGCCGAAGCGAAGCCCGAGGCAATGAACAGAGTCGGCCCGACAAAGCAGTGGCGAGGCGTGATCGAGGAGTACCGAACCCTCCTCGACATCCCCCAGGACACCCCCGCGGTCACGCTCGGCGAGGGCGGCACCCCGCTGGTCCACTCCGAGTGGCTCTCCGGCGCCACCAAGGGTGAGGTGTGGCTGAAGGTCGAGGGCCAGAACCCGACCGGCTCGTTCAAGGACCGCGGCATGACCGCGGCCATCTCCGTTGCCGTCCACGAGGGCGCCAAGGCCGTGGTCTGCGCCTCGACCGGAAACACGTCGGCCTCGATGGCCGCGTACGCCGCCAAGGCCGGGATCACCCCGGTCGTGCTCGTCCCCAACGGCAAGATCAGCGCCGCCAAGATGGCCCAGGCGCTGGTCCACGGCGCCGAGGTGGTCAAGGTACGCGGCAACTTCGACGACTGCCTCAAGCTGTCTCGCGCCCTCGCCGACAGCTACCCGGTCGCGCTGGTCAACTCCGTCAACCCGGTCCGTCTCGAGGGCCAGAAGACGGCGTCTTTCGAGGTCGTCGACCGCCTGGGCGACGCCCCTGACTACCACCTCATGCCCATCGGCAACGCCGGCAACCTCTCCGCCTACTGGCTCGGCTACGAGCAGTACGCAGCGGCCGGCCACGCCACCAAGACCCCGGTCATGCGGGCCTTCCAAGCCGAGGGCGCCGCGCCGCTCGTGCTCGGCCACCCCGTCGAGCACCCCGAGACCAAGGCGACCGCGATCCGCATCGGCAACCCGGCCTCGTGGCAGCTCGCCGAGGCCGCGGCCGCCAAGTCCGGTGGCCGCTTCCGCGCGCTCTCCGACGAGCAGATCCTCTCCGCCCAGTCGCTGCTGGCCCGCAACGACGGCGTCTTCGTCGAGCCCGCCTCGGCGGCCGGTGTCGCCGGGCTCCTCGCCGACCTCGAGGCGGGGGAGACCTACGCCGGAGCCACCACGGTCATCACCGTCACCGGCCACGGTCTCAAGGACACCGCCACCGCGCTGGAGTTCTTCGGTGAGCTGCCCGAGACCATCATCGACGCCGACCTCGAGGCCGCGGCGGCCGCAGCCGGGCTCGTGTAGCACCGATGACGTTCGTAGAAGGCCCGGTGACCGTCACCGTCCCGGCCACCTCCGCCAACCTCGGCCCCGGCTACGACTCGCTGGGGCTGGCGCTCGACCTGCGTGACGAGCTCACCGGCGAGGTGATCTCGACAAGCTCGATCCACCGCGTGCCGGGCGGGACGTTGGAGGTCACCGTCGAGGGTGCGGGCGAGGGTACGGTCCCGCTCGACGAGTCCCACCTCGTCGTGCGCTCCATGCGGGCCGCCTTCGAGATCATCGGCAAGCAGCCGGCCGGTCTGCGGCTGCACTGTCGCAACCGGATCCCGCACGCGCGCGGCCTGGGCTCGTCCTCGGCCGCGATCATCGGCGGCCTCGTGCTCGCTCGCGCCCTGGTCGCCGGGGGAGAGCTGATCCTCGACGACGACACCCTGTTCCAGAAGGCGGCCGAGATCGAGGGCCACCCCGACAACGTGGCGCCCGCATTCCACGGCGGCTTCACGATCGCGGGTGACGACGACGTCTCGCCGACAGGCCCTTCGACAAGCTCAGGAGGGTCCGCAGGACAGCACTGTTTTGCTGTCCGCACCGCCGTCGACCCGAGGGTCAGCGTCGTGGTCTTCGTCCCCCCGACCGGCGTCGAGACCAAGGCCGCCCGCGGGCTGCTGCCCGACACCGTCCCGCACTCCGACGCGGCGGCCGACGCGGGACGTACGGCTCTGCTGGTCGCGGCTTTGAGCGATGCACCCGAACACCTGCACCGCGCAACCCGCGACTTCCTGCACCAGGAGTACCGCCGACCCGCCATGCCGGAGTCGCTCGCCCTGGTCGACGAGCTGCGCGCCGACGGCGTCGCGGCGATCGTCTCGGGCGCGGGGCCCACGGTCCTGGCGTTCAGCAGCGGGGTCGAGTCCGCCGAGACCAGCAAGCTCGCCGCCCGCTGCCCCGAGGGCTGGGCCTGCCATGCGTTGAGCGTCGACATGGACGGCGTACGCATCCTCTGACCCGCGTTCCGGGCCCCTGCTGTGAGGGGTGCCATGCGTGTTAGCCTGGGGATACATCCGTTGGGCCGTTCAGGTCTGCGAATGTGCGATCCCCCTTTCGTGCCGTGCCACTTCGTTTGGCGCGCATCGGCGCGTCAGGGGTTCTGACAAACGAGCCGTCGGCGTCGTACGCCGATCGGCGATACGTGGGAAAGGACTCACGTGACTGAAACCATGGAATCCACTGCGCCGGAGCCGAACGGAGCCCCGAAGAAGCGCGGTGGCCTTGGCGGAATGCTCCTCGCCGACCTCAAGGCGATGGCGAACGGTATGGGTATCACCGGGGCGAACTCGATGAAGAAGGCCCAGCTGATCGACGCGATCAAGGCTGCACAGAGCAGCCGGGCGCAGTCGGCGCCGGCGGAGCGGGCCGAGAAGCCTGTCGCCGCCGAGAAGCCTGCCGCTGAGAAGCCTGCCGCTGAGAAGCCTGCGGAGAAGACCGCAGAGAAGCCGGCCGAGAAGCCGGCCGAGAAGGCCGAGAAGCCCGCGGAGAAGTCCGCCGAGGCTGCTGACGCCGGTAACGAGGGCACCCAGCGCCCGCGTCGCCAGCGCAACCAGAACAAGACCGGCGGCCAAGGCCAGGGCGGTCAGTCGGGTCAGTCCGGCCAGTCGGGTCAGTCGGGTCAGTCCGGTCAGTCCGCCGGTGGTGGCCAGAACAAGGGTCCGGCCAAGGCCGGCCAGCCTGCCGCCGAGAAGAAGAACGAGGACGCCCAGAAGGAGCGGCCGGCCGACTCGGCCGACGACGCTGGCGATGACGACGGCGAGGGCGGCAGCCGCCGAAACCGGCGCCGTCGTGGCCGCGACCGCGACCGCAGCCGCCCGGGTCGCGGCGAGCCGGACACGACCGTCCTCGAGGACGACGTGCTCGTGCCCGCGGCGGGCATCCTGGACGTACTCGACAACTACGCCTTCGTCCGCACCTCCGGCTACCTGCCCGGACCCGACGACGTCTACCTCTCCCTGTCGCTCGTCAAGCGCCTCGGCCTGCGCCGTGGTGACGCGATCGTCGGTCAGGTGCGCCAGCCCCGCGAGGGCGAGCGCAAGGAGAAGTACAACCCGATGGTGCGCATCGACTCGGTCAACGGTGCCGACCCCGAGGTCGCCAGGCACCGCGTCGAGTTCGACAAGCTCGCCCCGGTTCACCCCGACCAGCGGCTCCGCCTCGAGGGTGGCTCCGACCCGGTCACCGGCCGGGTCATCGACCTGGTCGCGCCGATCGGCAAGGGCCAGCGTGGCCTGATCGCCTCGCCGTCGAAGGCCGGCAAGACGACCGTCCTGCAGGCGATCGCCGGAGCGATCACCGCCAACAACCCCGAGTGCCACCTGATGGTGGTGCTCGTCGACGAGCGCCCGGAGGAGGTCACCGACTTCGAGCGCAGCGTCAAGGGCGAGGTCATCGCCTCCACCTTCGACCGGCAGCCCGCCGACCACACCGTGGTCGCCGAGCTGGCCATCGAGCGGGCCAAGCGCCTGGTCGAGCTCGGCCACGACGTGGTCGTCCTGCTCGACGGACTCACCCGCCTGGGCAAGGCGTACAACCTCTCGGTCCCGGCGTCGGGCCGGATCCTCGGTGGCGGCGTCGACTCCGCGGCGCTCTACCCGACCAAGCGGTTCTTCGGTGCGGCTCGCAACGTCGAGGACGGCGGTTCGCTGACCATCCTGGCCACAGCCGCGGTCGAGACCGGTTCCAAGACCGACGAGATCATCTTCGAGGCCTTCAAGGACACCGCCAACTCCGAGCTGCGCCTGAGCGAGGAGTACGCGGAGGCCGGAATCTTCCCCGCCGTCGACGTCAACGCCTCCGGCACCCGCCGCGACGACCTGCTCTTCACCGGTGGCGAGGGTGACGCGGTGCGCAAGCTGCGCGCCTCGCTGGCCACCCTCGAGGGCGCCAAGGCCGCCTCGGTGCTGGTCGAGAAGGTCGCCGGTTCGGCCACCAACATGGTGCTGCTCAACGAGGTCATCTCGACGAGCTCGACACAACGCGCCAAGAGCTGATTGCGATGTGCGTCGGGGCCGCCGGGAATTATTGGCGGCCCCAGGCGTTCACATACACTGAATCCTCGGTGCCGGTTCACGTCTCGCAACCTGCGGTGGCGACCCGGAACCCAATGTCTTGAGAGGAACCTCATGAAGACCGACATCCACCCGACTTACGTCGAGACCCAGGTCACCTGCACCTGCGGCAACTCGTTCACCACCCGCAGCACCGTGGCCGAGGGCGCCATCCGCGCCGACGTGTGCTCCAACTGCCACCCGTTCTACACGGGTAAGCAGAAGATCCTCGACACCGGCGGTCGCGTGGCTCGCTTCGAGGCTCGCTTCGGCAAGCGCAACAAGTAGCTGCTTCTCAGCGCCGGCCCCTGCATCCGCGGGTGGCCGGCGCTGGTGTGTTTGAAGGGTTTCACAGGCGTACGAAGCGAGGCGGAGATGTCACAGTTCGAAGCGGTCGAAGGGCTGATCGAGGAGCACGAGGGCCTCGAGAAGCGGCTTGCCGAGCCCGAGACCCATGCCGACGCGCGCCTGGCGAAGAAACTCAACCAGCGGTACGCCGAGCTGAGCTCGATCATCGACGCCTACCACTCCTGGCAGCAGCTCGGTGACGACATCGAGGCCGCCCGTGAGCTGGCGGGGGAGGACCCCGCGTTCGCCGAGGAGGCCGACGCGCTGGTGCCTCAGCGCGAGGAGGCCGAGGAGCGGCTGCGTCGCCTGCTCGTGCCCCGCGACCCGACCGACGACAAGGACGCCATCCTCGAGGTGAAGTCGGGGGAGGGCGGTGAGGAGTCGGCGCTGTTCGCCGGGGACCTGCTGCGGATGTACACGCGCTATGCCGAGCGTCAGGGCTGGAAGCTCGAGTTTCTCGATGCCAACGAGTCCGACCTCGGCGGCTACAAGTCGGTCACCGTCGCGGTGAAGGCGAAGGGGACCTCCGAGCCCGGCCGGGCGCCCTACGCGCTGCTCAAGTTCGAGGGCGGCGTACACCGTGTCCAGCGGGTGCCGGTCACCGAGTCGCAGGGCCGCGTGCACACCTCTGCCGCCGGTGTCCTGGTGGTTCCCGAGGCCGAGCCCATCGATGTCGAGATCAACGACAACGACCTCCGCATCGACGTCTACCGCTCTTCGGGCCCCGGCGGCCAGTCGGTCAACACCACCGACTCGGCGGTCCGGATCACCCACATCCCCACCGGCATCGTCGTCTCGATGCAGAACGAGAAGTCGCAGCTGCAGAACAAGGAGCAGGCCATGCGTGTGCTCCGCTCGCGCCTGCTCCAGGCGGCCCAGGACGCTGCCGACGCGGAAGCCTCCGACGCCCGCCGCTCCCAGGTGCGCACGGTCGACCGCTCCGAGCGCATCCGCACCTACAACTTCCCGGAGAACCGCATCTCCGACCACCGCACCGGCTACAAGTCCTACAACCTCGACCATGTCCTCGACGGCGACCTGGAGCCGGTGATCGGCAGCGCCGTGGACGCCGATCTGGCGGCCCGCCTGGCCTCGCTCGACTCCTGAGGCCTTTCGCAAACTCGAAGGTCGCAGTCACCGGGTGACTGCGACCTTCGATTGTTTAGCGGTGGATCAGGCGTTGGCCTTCTTCTTGAAGCCCACGACGAAACCGGCGGCCTCGGCGGAGGCCTCGCTGTCGAACCAGACCTCGGGCTGGGTCCGCTTGAAGGCCGTGCTCGCGGAAGTGTGGTAGCGCTTCGCGCCGTCCTTGCGGATGTTGCCCTTCACGACGTACGCCGGGTGCGGGCTGGAGCCGTCCTCGAGCGGGTCGGCGCTGCCTGCGCCGTAGCTGCTCGCCGGCGGCAGCGGCTGGTCGGTCTCGGCGGTGTCGGCCTTCTTGCTGCGGTCGTAGAAGTCGCTGCTCGCCCCGATGAACCCGGCCGCCTCGGCCGACTCCACGGAGTCGAAGTAGACGGCTGCCTTCGTACGGCCGTAGTAGGGGCTCGCCGTCGTGTGGTACTTCTTCCCGCTGCTGCCCTTGATGTCGTACGCCGCGTCCGAGCTGCTTCCATCAGCAGCCGGCAGCACCGCGCCGGGGTAGGGAGCGTCCTTGGTCGCGGCGGGCGCCTCGGCGGCCGGGGCGGCCTCCGGCTCGGCCGCAGCGGGGACATCCTCTTCCGGAGCCTCGGTCGCGTCAGCGGCGGCAGCGGCCGCGGTGACGCTCTCGGCCTCCGCGACGACAGCCGCGGTGTCCGCTTCGGTCACGTCGGCCGTGGCGGTCTCGGTGACCTCGGCCTCGACGGCAGCCTCGGTGGACTCTTCGGCTGCGGGCTCCTCAACCGCGGGAGCCTCGGTAGCAGGAGTCTCGTCAGCCGGCTCGGCCACGGACGCCTCGGCGGGGACGGCGGCAGCGGCGACGGGCGCGCTGGTGTCCTCGGCGGTCGGGTGGTCCTTGTCGACTCGGTGTGCGGCCTTGGCGTCCTTGCGGATCGGGCGTCCGAAGAAGAACCAGATCAGGAGGGCGAGGACGAGGATGAGTGCAAGCAGCAAAAGCCACTTCATGGGGTGATGTTTCCTTCCGGGGGAGATCTCGGGTGTGATGGTGGGGCAGCACAGCGCCCGACGAGGTGTGCGGCCAGTCCCGCGTTCCCCGATATGACCGGAAGAACCGTTGAGGCGCCCGAACGTTACCCTCAGCCGGGTAAAGCATGACTAACACATTCAGGAGCAGTTGCCCATGACCGCCCCGCGAACACTTCTGGCAAGTGCCCGAAAGCAGCTCGCAGATGCCGGAGTCGAGAGCCCGGACGCCGATGCGGCCATCTTGTTGGCCCATGTCCTCGACACCGACCGCAACCGCCTCTTCCTCGTCGACGACGTGGCGGAGCACCAGGAGAAGGCCTACGCGGACCTGCTCGCCCGCCGCGCGGAACGCGAGCCGTTGCAGCACCTGACCGGGGTCGCGTACTTCCGGCACGTCGAGCTCGCGGTCGGTCCGGGCGTCTTCGTGCCGCGGCCCGAGACCGAGCTGCTCGCCGGCTGGGCGATCGACCGGGCCACCGCGATCGACGCACCCGTCGTCGTCGACCTCTGCACCGGATCGGGAGCGATCGCCAAGAGCATCGCCGACGAGGTCCCGAGCGCCGAGGTGCACGCGGTCGAGCTCTCCGAGGACGCCTACCCGTGGGCCGTACGCAACCTGACCGGCACCGGCGTGGACCTCCGGCAGGGCGACATGGCCGACGAGTTCGCCGACCTGGACGGCAGTGTCGACGTGCTCGTCTGCAATCCGCCGTACATCCCGCTCGAAGCCTGGGAGTCGGTCGCCGCCGAGGCGCGCGACCACGACCCCGACCTCGCGCTCTTCTCCGGACAGGACGGGCTGGACGCGATCCGCGTCCTGGAACGGCGGGCAGCCGAGCTGCTCAGGCCCGGGGGAGTGGTCGGCTTCGAGCACGCCGACGAGCAGGGCCCGGACGGTCACAACGGTGGCGCTCCGGCGGTCTTCGCCGCCACCGGAAGATGGCAGGATGTACGCGATCATCTCGATCTGGCAGGCCGTCCGCGCTTCACGACCGCACAACTGGCAACATGAGCACTGTGACTGAGCGCTACCCGATCGCGACCGAGGACGAGCAGACCGAGGCGATCGATGCTGCTGTGGCTGCCCTTCAGGCCGGCGAGCTCGTGGTCGTGCCGACCGACACGGTCTACGGCATCGCCGCCGACGCGTTCGACAAGGGTGCCGTGGCCGGTCTGCTCGCCGCCAAGGGCCGCGGCCGCTCGATGCCGCCGCCGGTGCTGATCTCCAACGTCGCCACCCTCGACGCCCTCGCGACACGGATCCCCGACTGGGCGCGCAGTCTCGTCGAGGAGCTGTGGCCCGGCGCCCTGACGGTCGTGTTCCACCAGCAGCCGTCGCTGCAGTGGGACCTCGGCGAGGCCCGCCAGACCGTGGCCGTACGCATCCCCGACTCCGACATCCTGCGCCGCATCATCGACCGGGTCGGTCCACTGGCGACCAGCTCGGCCAACCGCACCACGAAGCCCGCTGCCACCAACGCCGACCAGGCCGACGAGATGCTCGGCAAGATGGTCAAGGCCATCATCGACGGGGGCGAGTCGCCGGTCGGTGAGGCGTCCACGATCGTCTCCGCCACCGGTGACGAGCCGAAGGTCCTGCGGGAGGGTGCGATCAGCATCGACCGGATCAACGAGATCCTCGCCAAACATGACGTCGCCATCCGTCGGCCGGGCGATCCGGACCCCGCCAACATGCCCGAGACCGACGGTCCCGAGACCGACCTGCCCGCCACGGACGCCGACACAGAAGTGTGACCCGAACCCATGACCAGCCACCTGCTACGCGCCGCCATGCACGCACGCTCGCGGCGTTGCCGCCGCTCGACGGTGCAACCAGACCGCCTTCGCAGCGGCGCCTTGCGAGCGTACGCGCCTGACGACGCTCGCGACGGCGGCTGTTCACGGGTTCGGGTCTGATGCGCGCCTACGTCCTCCTCTTCCTGGTCGCCGCCGTGGTGACCTACCTGCTCACCGTCGTCGCCCGCGAGTTCGCGATGCGCACGGGGGCCGTCGCGAAGGTCCGCGACCGCGACGTACACGCCGTTCCGATCCCCTACATGGGCGGTGTGGCGATGCTGGGTGGGCTGGTGGCCGCCTACCTGGTCGCCCGTGAGCTGCCGTTCCTGGCCGATGCTCCGGACTTCGTGCTCCAAGACACCGGCGTCGTGATCCTCGCCGGCGCGCTGATCTGCATCGTCGGCGTCGTCGACGACATCTTCGAGCTCGATGCCCTCACCAAGCTGGGCGGCCAGGTGCTGGCGACCGCGATCCTGGTGGGCTTCAACCTGCAGTACAGCCTGATCACCTTCCCCGACGGCACCCAGTTCTCGATCGACCCCGCCCAGGGCGCTCTGCTCACCGGGCTCGTCGTGATCACCGTGGTCAACGCGGTCAACTTCATCGACGGTCTCGACGGTCTGGCCGCGGGCGTCGTCGGTATCGGCGCGCTGGCGCTGTTCCTGTTCTGCTACCAGTTCACCCGGATCAACGACATCGGCCGCGCCTCGACCGCCGCTCTCCTGACCGTCGCGCTCGCCGGAGCCTGCGTCGGCTTCCTCATCCACAACTGGCATCCTGCCCGGCTGTTCATGGGCGACAGCGGCTCGATGCTGATCGGCCTGATCCTCGCCGCCAGCGCGGTCACCCTCTCGGGCTCCTACAACGCCGGCGGCCTGAACGTGAACGCCTTCGACGCCTCCACCGCGCTCCTGGTCACCTTCCTGCCCCTGCTGCTCCCGCTGACGATCCTGGTGGTCCCTCTCGTCGACCTCGTGCTGGCCGTCGTACGCCGCACCCGCGCCGGCCGGTCACCCTTCGCCGCGGACAAGAAGCACCTCCACCACCGCCTCCTGGAGATCGGCCACTCCCAGCGCCGTGCCGTGTTGATCATGTGGCTCTGGGCCGGCCTGATGTCCTTCGGCTCGGTCTTCGTGACCCTCTACCGCGGCCCCGTCGTCATCGTCGGCGTCATCGTCGCCACCGCCCTCATCGTGCTCCTCACCTTCGCCCTCCCCAAGATCCGCGGCGAGCGCACCGACAAGCTCCTCGAGGTCCCCGAGGACATCACTCCGCTGGAGAACCAGACTCACTAGTGGTGCCTTGATCGATCAATTAGGGCACCCAAAGACGCTTGTGATAGTTTTCACGAGCGTTCAGGACACGCTCCTGAACGCGTGAAATGCCCCCAGAGAGAACGGCCGCCGACGATGACGACCGCAACCAGCAAGTCCAAGGTGCTGCGAGGTTCTGCCGCAGTGTCCGCAGTTGCTGTGCTCGCGGCCCTCGTGGTGGCCTTTGTTCTTGCCGGGACTGATGGTCTGACTGGTGCTGCGATCGGATCGATCGCCACCGTTGTCGTGCTGGCGGTCGGCTCTTGGGCGATGTTCTGGATCGCGGCGAAGTCGCCCGCGATGTCGTTGCCCGCGGCTGTCGGTGTCTTCACGCTGTCAGGCATGGTTCTCTTCGTTGTCCTGCTGGTCGTTTCGCAGACCGGGGGAGACGCTGTCGTACGTCCGGCAGCCTTCTCGGTCATGGCGCTCACCGTCGCATGGACGACCACGTTCGCGTTCCTGGTGCGACGCGAGCGGATCCCGCTCTTCGACCTGCCCGGGGCAGACTCGTGACCCGCCAGTAGCGCCTGATATCGTCCGGGCCGTCGGGGGCGGCCGCCGGGATGATGCCCGAGCCTTTGAAGCTCGCCACCCAGAATCGTAAGTTCGAACAAACAGGAGACAGCGTGAAGTCGCTTGCCGCCACCGTTATGGCGTCGGAGTCGGGGCCTCATATCCCGGGGCCCGCGGACTTCTTCCTTCCGCCGATCGTCGGGTCCGGCGACTGGGCCCTGACCAAGGTGAGCCTCCTGGTCCTGCTGTCCGTCGTGATCGGTTTCGGCTTCTTCTACGCCGCCTCTCGCAAGGCCGCTGTGGTTCCGAGCCGTCTGCAGTTCGCCGGTGAATACGTCTACGGGATGGTCCGCAACTCCATCGCCCGCGACATCATCGGGTCGAAGGACTACATGAGGTTCGTTCCGTACCTCTTCACGGTCTTCATCTTCATCATCATCAACAACTTCTACGGGATCATCCCGTTCGTCCAGTTCCCCACGATGTCGCACATCGGCTTCACGGTGGCCCTGGCGGCCATCACCTGGCTGGTCTACAACATCGTCGGCATCGCGAAGCACGGTTTCGTCGGCTACCTCAAGCTCCAGACGGTGCCCAGCGGCGTGAGCGGACCGATCCTGCTCATGATGGTCCCGCTGGAGTTCCTCTCCAACATCGTCGTGCGCCCGTTCACGCTGGCCATCCGTCTCTTCGCGACCATGTTCGCCGGTCACCTGCTGGTGGCGCTCTTCTCCATCGGCGGCGCCTGGCTGATCCTGCACTACGCTCCGACGTGGCAGGGCATCGCGGCCGGCGTCTTCGCCTTCCTGCTCGGCATCTTCGTGTCCTTCCTGGACATGCTGATCATGTTCCTGCAGGCCTATGTCTTCACCCTGCTCTCGGCGATGTACATCGCCGGTGCAGTCGCGGACGAGCACTGACCCGTTCAGGCTCGGACCAACAGCTCAACCACTACGACGCACAACAACCGACGCATATCGCGTCGCAACCGAAAGGAAAATCCCCATGGAGGGACAGCTCGGAATCATCGGCCTCGGCCTCTCCGCCATCGGCCCGGGTGTCGGTGTCGGTCTGATCTTCGCCGCGTACGTCGCCGGTGTCGCCCGTCAGCCGGAGGCCCAGAGCCGCCTGCAGGCCATCGCCATCCTCGGCTTCGCTCTGTGTGAGCAGTTCTTCATCATCTCCCTGGCTCTCGCCTTCGTCCTTCGCTGACGTAGGGAACTACTGAAGGTTCCGACATGATCCTTACCCAGGTAACCGCTGCGGAGACCGAGATCAACCCGTTGGTCCCGCACGTGCCGGAGATCATCCTCGGTGTCATCGTCATCGCCATCCTCTTCGTGGGAGTAGCGAAGTTCATCGTTCCGAACTTCGAGAAGGCGTATGCCGATCGAACCGCGGCGATCGAAGGCGGCATCGAGAACGCCAACGCCAAGCAGGCAGAGGCGGACACCAAGCTCGCCCAACTGGAGGCCCAGCTGGCTGACGCTCGTCACGAGGCTGCCCGCATCCGCGAGCAGGCTCGCGAAGAGGGCGCTGCGATCAAGGCCGAGATGCGCCTCGAGGCGCAGGCCGAGGCCGAGCGCATCATCACCGCCGGCAAGGCGCAGATCGAGGCCGAGCGCCAGGCGGCGGCTTCGTCGCTGAAGACCGAGGTCGGCTCGCTGGCCACCGGTCTCGCCGGTCGCATCGTGGGCGAGTCCCTCGACGACGACGAGCGTGCCAGCCGTGTGGTCGAGCGGTTCCTCGCCGACCTCGAGGCAGGGGTTCACTGATGGACTTCCGTGGAGCGTCGGCCGACGCCGTTGCCGCCCTGACCGAGGAGCTGAAGACCGCTGTCTCCGCCTCTCCTGAGGCGGCGGCCAAGGCGGCCGACACCCTCTTCGAGGTCTCCCAGACCTTCCGCGCCGAGGCAGCTCTGCGCCGCTTCGTCACCGACGCCTCGGTGCCGCAGGAGGCCAAGACCGGCCTCGTCGGTGAGCTGTTCGGCGGGAAGGTCGACGCAACGGCCCTCGGTGTGGTCGAGTCGGCGGTCAAGCACCGCTGGACGCACGCCGGTGACCTGAGCGACGCGCTCGAGCGACTGAGCGAGATCGCCGCGGTCCTCAGCGCCGGCGGCGAGGCCAAGCGCCTCGCCGACGAGCTGTTCGCGGTCCAGCAGGCCGTGCAGGAGACGCCGGAGCTGCGCGACGCGCTCTCCGACCCGGCCCGTACGACCGAGGACAAGGCCGCGCTGGTCGACACGCTGCTCGGGGGCAAGGCGCTTCCGGCGACCGTGACCCTGACGAAGCAGGCGCTGGCGGGCACCTACCGCACCGCATCGGCCGCTCTCGGTGAATACCAGAAGGTCGCGGCATCCGTCGCAGGCGAGGGCACCGCGGTCGTCCGCGTTGCGGCCCCGCTCTCGGAGGCCGAGACCACCCGTCTGGCGGCAGCACTGGCGAGGAAGTACGGCCGTGAGGTCCACCTCAACGTGGTCGTCGACCCGGCTGTCGTCGGTGGCATCAAGGTATCGATCGGTGACGACGTCATCGACGGCACCGTCTCGAGTCGCCTCGAAGGGGCGCAGCGAGCCCTGGCCGGCTGATCCGGCACCGCGGCCGTCAACTGGCCGTACGACCCCTGTGTGACACAGACTGACTTGTACGAACTGAGAGAGAAGGCACAGATGACGGAGCTCTCCATCCGTCCCGACGAGATCCGGGACGCACTGGCAAAGTACGTCGCGGACTACAAGCCGGAGGCGGCGAAGACCGAGGAGGTCGGCGCCGTCGCTTCGACCGCGGACGGCATCGCCCGCGTCTCGGGTCTGCCCTCGGCCATGACCAACGAGCTCCTCGAGTTCGAGGACGGCACCCTTGGTCTCGCCCTGAACCTGGACACCCGCGAGATCGGTGTCGTCGTCCTTGGTGACTTCGACAAGATCGAGGAGGGCCAGTCGGTCCGACGTACGGGCGAGGTTCTCTCGGTCCCCGTCGGTGACGGCTACCTCGGCCGCGTCGTGGACCCGCTCGGCAACGCGATCGACGGCCTCGGCGACATCGAGACGGTCGGCCGCCGCGCCCTGGAGCTCCAGGCTCCCGGCGTGATGGCCCGCAAGTCCGTGCACGAGCCGCTCGCCACCGGCATCAAGGCGATCGACGCGATGACCCCGATCGGCCGCGGCCAGCGTCAGCTGATCATCGGTGACCGCTCGACCGGTAAGACCACGGTCGCGATCGACACGATCATCAACCAGAAGCAGAACTGGGAGTCGGGCGACCCCGACAAGCAGGTCCGCTGCATCTACGTAGCCATCGGCCAGAAGGGCTCGACCATCGCCTCCGTGCGTGGCGCCCTCGAGGAGTCCGGCGCGCTGGAGTACACGACGATCGTCGCGGCTCCGGCCTCCGACTCCGCCGGCTTCAAGTACCTCGCCCCCTACACCGGCTCGGCCATCGGCCAGCACTGGATGTACGAGGGCAAGCACGTCCTGATCGTCTTCGACGACCTGACCAAGCAGGCCGAGGCCTACCGCGCCGTGTCGCTGCTGCTGCGCCGCCCGCCGGGCCGTGAGGCCTACCCGGGTGACGTCTTCTACCTGCACTCCCGGCTGCTGGAGCGCTGCGCGAAGCTCTCCGACGAGATGGGCAAGGGCTCGATGACCGGTCTGCCGATCATCGAGACCAAGGCCAACGACGTCTCGGCGTTCATCCCGACCAACGTCATCTCCATCACCGACGGTCAGATCTTCCTGCAGTCCGACCTGTTCGCGGCCAACCAGCGCCCGGCCATCGATGTCGGCGTCTCGGTCTCCCGCGTCGGTAGCGCCGCGATGACCAAGGCCCTCAAGGGCGTCACCGGCTCGCTCAAGGTGGAGCTCGCGCAGTACCGCGCGATGGAGGCCTTCGCGATGTTCGCCTCCGACCTGGACGCGGCCTCGAAGCAGCAGCTGGCCCGCGGTCAGCGGCTGATGGCGCTGCTCAAGCAGCCGGCCTACTCGCCCTACCCGATCGACGAGATGACCGTCTCGCTGTGGCTGGGCACCTCCGGCAGCCTGGACATCGTCCCGGTCGAGGACGTGCTCAAGTTCGAGCGGGAGTTCATCGACTTCCTGCGTCGCTCCCACGACGGCATCCTCGCCGGGATCCGTGAGTCGCTGAAGTTCGAGGACTCCACCGAGTCCGAGCTGAAGAAGGCTTACGACTCCTTCCTCGACCAGTTCGAGACCTCGGAGGGCCACTCGATCAAGCCGGGTTCCGCCAAGGAGCAGGCCCTGGCTGACGAGGACGTCGAGCAGGAGCAGATCGTCAAGCAGAAGCGGGGCTGACCCATGGCCGTGTCAGTGCGTGAACTCCGCGCGCGGATCAAGTCGACGGAGTCGATGAAGAAGATCACGCGTGCCATGGAGCTCATCGCTGCGTCCCGGATCATCAAGGCGCAGCAGCGGGCCAATGCGGCCGCGCCGTACGCCCGTGAGCTCACCCGCGCCGTCTCGGCGGTGGCGACCTACTCCAACGTGGACCACCCGCTGACCACCGAGCCGGAGGCGCCCACCCGCGCCGCCGTGCTGGTGGTCACCAGCGACCGTGGTCTGGCCGGCTCCTACTCCTCGAGCGTGCTCAAGGAGGCCGAGGGTCTGGTCGAGAAGCTCAAGGCCGAGGGCAAGGAGGTCGACCTCTACGTCACCGGACGCAAGGCGGAGGCCTTCTACAAGTTCCGCGGTCGTTCCGTGGCGCAGGCCTGGACCGGCTTCTCCGACCGTCCGGAGTTCGAGGCGGCCAAGGAGATCGGCGAGAAGCTGATCGAGGTCTTCGTCGAGGGCACCGAGGCCGAGAAGGCCGCCGCTCCCGGCGTCGACGAGGTCCACGTGGTCTACACGCGGTTCATCACCATGATGACGCAGAAGCCCACCGCCGTACGTCTCCTGCCTCTGGAGGTCGTGGAGGGCACCGAGGCTCCGGCCGAAGGCGACGTCCTGCCGCTCTACGAGTTCGAGCCGTCGGCCGAGGCCGTGCTCGACTCACTGCTCCCGCAGTACGTCGTGAGCCGGATCTGGTTCGCGCTGCTGCAGGCCGCCGCCTCCGAGCTGGCCCAGCGTCAGAAGGCGATGAAGTCGGCTACCGACAACGCCGACGAGCTCATCAAGAAGTTCACCCGGGTTGCCAACCAGGCTCGCCAGGCAGGCATCACCCAGGAGATCAGCGAGATCGTCGGCGGCGTGAACGCGCTCGCCGACGCCCAGGCTGCGAACGACTGAGAACCCACAGAAAGACTGACTAGAAAATGACCGCACAGGTTGACGAGAAGACCACGACGGGCCGCATCGCCCGCGTGATCGGCCCGGTCGTCGACGTGGAGTTCCCCGTCGACGCCATGCCGGACATCTACAACAAGCTCGAGGTCGAGGTCACCATCAGCGGTGAGACGACGACCCTGCCGCTCGAGGTTGCCCAGCACATCGGTGACGGCATGGTCCGCGCGATCTCGCTGAAGCCGACCGACGGCGTCGTACGCGGCTCCTCGGTGCGTGACACCGGTGGCCCGATCACGGTTCCCGTGGGTGATGTCACCCTCGGCCACGTGTTCAACGCGACCGGTGACATCCTCGACGTCGACCCGGCCACGGTCGAGGTCAACGAGCGCTGGGGCATCCACCGCAAGGCTCCGGCCTTCGACCAGCTCGAGTCCAAGACCCAGATGTTCGAGACGGGCATCAAGGTCATCGACCTCCTCACCCCCTACGTGACCGGTGGAAAGATCGGCCTCTTCGGTGGTGCGGGTGTCGGCAAGACCGTCCTCATCCAGGAGATGATCGCCCGAGTCGCCAAGAACCACGGTGGTGTCTCGGTGTTCGCCGGTGTCGGCGAGCGCACCCGTGAGGGCAACGACCTCATCCACGAGATGCAGGAGGCCGGCGTCTACGACAAGGTCGCCCTGACCTTCGGCCAGATGGACGAGCCGCCGGGCACGCGTCTTCGCGTGGCCCTCTCGGCGCTGACGATGGCGGAGTACTTCCGCGACGTCCAGGGCCAGGACGTGCTGCTGTTCATCGACAACATCTTCCGCTTCACCCAGGCGGGCTCCGAGGTCTCGACCCTGCTGGGCCGGATGCCTTCGGCCGTGGGCTACCAGCCCAACCTCGCCGACGAGATGGGTCAGCTCCAGGAGCGGATCACCTCGACGCGTGGTCACTCGATCACCTCGATGCAGGCGATCTACGTGCCGGCCGACGACTACACCGACCCGGCTCCGGCGACCACGTTCGCCCACCTGGACGCGACCACCGAGCTCTCCCGCGAGATCGCGTCGCTGGGTATCTACCCGGCCGTGGACCCGCTGACCTCGACGTCGCGAATCCTGGACCCGCAGTACATCGGTCAGGACCACTACGACTGCGCCGTCCGCGTCAAGCAGATCCTCCAGCGCAACAAGGAGCTGCAGGACATCATCGCGATCCTGGGTGTCGACGAGCTCTCCGAGGAAGACAAGATCATCGTCTCCCGCGCTCGCCGGATCCAGCGGTTCCTGTCGCAGAACACCTACGTCGCCAAGCAGTTCACCGGCATCGAGGGTTCGACGGTTCCGGTCAAGGACACCATCGAGGCGTTCAACAAGATCGCCGAGGGTGAGTACGACCACGTCGCCGAGCAGGCGTTCTTCATGTGCGGTGGCCTCGACGACGTCGAGGCGAAGTGGGCCGAGATCCAGAAGAGCCTCTGATGACGGACGCACTTCAGGTGGAGCTCGTCGCTGCAGACCGCGTGGTCTGGAGCGGCGGGGCCACCATGGTCATCGCCCGAACGGTCGACGGTGATGTCGGCGTCCTGCGCGGTCACGCGCCGGTGCTGTCGGCTCTCACCGAGGCGGTCGTGGAGATCACTCCGGAGGAGGGCACCGAGGTCATCGCGACCGTTGACGGTGGCTTCCTCTCGGTGGCCAACGACCGCGTCTCGATCCTGTCCGAGCACGTGCTGCTGGCCCACGAGATCGACCTCAGCCAGGCTGAGGTCGAGCTCGAGGAGGCCCGTCGCCTGCTCGGCACCAACAACGACGCCGAGAAGCGCATCCGTCGTGCCGAGGCACGCATCCGCGCTGTCGAGAAAGCCTCCTAGGGAAAGAGGGGCGATACCCGGATGGCATGGTGGGAGCTGCTCTTGGTCGTTGTGGCCGCATCGCTTCTGCTTGTCCTCGCCTATGGCATCGGGATCGCCGTACGCCGCCGTCTGCTCGCTCGCAACGGCGGCGTCTTCGAACTGAGCCACCGCGTCCGGGACACCAGTCCCGGGCGCGGTTGGGTCATCGGCATCGGCCGCTACTCCGGCGATGCGCAGCTGGAGTGGTTCCGGATCTTCTCGCTCTCGCCCAAGCCCAAACGGGTCTGGCGCCGGGTCGAGATCGTCTATGTCTCCAGCCGCTCTCCCGAGGGGATCGAGGAGCTCGTCCTCTACCCCGAGAGCCTGATCGTGACCTGCGACGTCAAGGGCGAGCACATCGACCTGGCCATGGATCAGCAGACCCTCATCGGCTTCCAGGCCTGGCTGGAGTCTCGCCCCATGCGGTCCACCTGGACCGTCTTCTGAGCGCCCCCTTCGATCCCGTCTCCGACCGCCTCCGGCACAAGACCGGGGTCGGTCGGTTTGCATTCGGGGGCTTCCCTGATTGTCCGGAAGGCGTTCGCGGCGGATCGTAGAGGTATGTCCTCAACCGCTCCCACTCCTGATCCCACTCAGCCGACCCCGCCCGCTCCACCTGCTTCTCTCGCCGGTGACGAGCTCCGCTGCACCGATGCCGATCGCGACCGCGTGATCGACGTCCTCAAGTCCGCCTACGCCGACGGCCGGCTCGACCAGGCCGAGTTCGACCTCCGGTTCGACCTGACCATGAAGTCGAAGACGTACGCCGCTCTGGAGCCGATCACCCGCGACCTGGTCGCGCAGCCGATCCCGTCTCCGGCGCCAGCGAAGCCCGCCCGCGACCTGCTGCCGCCGCCGACCACCGAGGAGCGGCTCCTGGGCGCCCTCGCCCAGGCCACGACCTTGGTGCCGATCGTGGTCGGCCCGGCGATCCTCTACTACACCGTCGGCAAGCGTTCCGAGTTCGTGAAGCACCACGCCGCCGGTGCCCTCAACCTGCAGCTCACCCTGCTCGCCGTCACGATCGTGACCTTCGGCCTCGGCGGCGCGCTCTACGGGATCGCCTGGGTCCTCGCGGCCGCCTTCGCGGTCGTCGCGCTCGCGGGTGCCCCGCTGCGCCAGCCGTGGGTGCTGCCGATCTTCGGCCGCGGTGGGCCGTACGAGAAGAAGCGGGACTGATCCCCGCACCTGGACCAGGCTCGACGCGCCCAGCGGCGCGTCCTGGAAGTTCCTGGGCGCTTCGCGCCGCCATGGCACGCACCTGGCGGCGTTGGCGCCGCTCGAGAGACGCCCGGTATGACTTCGCGACGCCGCCTTGCCATGCACGCACCCTGACGACGCCAAGCATTCAGGAACTTCCAGGACGCGCCACTAGCCTTTACTCGTGACGCCTCTCCGCCGTGCCCAGGCTGGATCGGTGGTGGCGTTCGCCACCAACGGTCTGCTGTCCGCGACCTTCATCTCCCGCATCCCCGCGCTCCGCGAGAGCCTCGGCCTGAACAACTCGGCCGTCGGCCTGATGCTGCTGGCGATGGGCATCGGCTCCGTCGCCGCGCTGCCGCTCGCCGGGGGGCTGGTGATGCGCTGGGGCGCAGCCCGGGTCGTACGCGGCTGTGCGGTGCTCTGTGTCGCCGCCCTGACCCTGGTGGCGATCTCCGGCAGCTGGCTGGAACAGGCGTGGCTGGTGGCGCTGTTCCTGGTGGCGTACGGCGTCGGCTACGGAATCTGGGACGTCGCCATGAACGTCGAGGGGGCCGCGGTCGAGCGGCTCGGCGGCAAGACGCTGATGCCGCAGCTGCACGCGATGTGGAGCGTAGGCACCGTGCTCGGTGGACTGCTGGGCATCGCCCTGGTGGGCACGCTGCCGACCGTGTGGCACATCGCCGGGGTCGCGGTCGTCGCACTGGCGGTCTGCTGGTGGGGGACCCTGGGGTTTCTCCCGGCCGAGGCGCCCCCGGAGGGGCACTCGCCGCGGCGTGAGCTGATCGCCGCCTGGCGCTCGCCCCAGACACTGCTGCTCGGGCTCATGGTGCTCGCCTTCGCCGCCGCCGAGGGGAGCGCCAACGACTGGGTCGCGCTGGCGATGATCGATGGCTACGACGTGAGCCACCGGGCCGGGGTGGCCTGCTACGCGGCGTTCGTCCTCTGCATGAGCGTGGCCCGCTTCGCCGGCGCGAAGGTGATCGACAGGGTCGGCAGGCAGCCGGTACTGATCACCTCGGCGGCGCTGGCGGGCATCGGGATCGTGCTGACGGTGTTCGCCGGCTCGTTCGGGATCGCGCTGGTCGGGATCGTCCTGTGGGGCTTCGGCGCGGCCCTCGGCTTTCCCCTGGGGATCAGCATCGCCGCCGACGACGAGACTCGCGCCGCTGCTCGCGTCTCGGTCGTCTCCACGCTGGCCTATGGGGCCTTCCTCGGCTTCCCGCCGATCCTGGGCGCCGTGGGCGACCAGT
Source organism: Nocardioides sp. NPDC058538 (assembly GCF_042719275.1). Taxonomy (NCBI): domain Bacteria; kingdom Bacillati; phylum Actinomycetota; class Actinomycetes; order Propionibacteriales; family Nocardioidaceae; genus Nocardioides; species Nocardioides sp. NPDC058538. The sequence goes on from NZ_JBHXNY010000035.1 coordinate 41,004, forward strand.
TCGGCATCCTGAGGGCACTCCTGGTCGTCGCCGTCCTCATGCTCCCCGCTGCGGCGCTGGCCGCGACCGTGGCGCGGCGGCGGGCCGTGTAACACGCTGTTCGTAGGTCTATCCGGTCGTTCAGATAGGGCGAGTAGTCCTACGAACGACGTGTTACACGCGGAGCGACGCCGTCTAGCGGCTCAATCGAAGAGGGCGCGGATGTCGTCGGCGCCGATGGTGGAGCCCATGGCGCCTTCGCCGTCGACGACCTTCGCGAAGAGCTCGGCCTTGCGCTCCTTGAGCTCCATGACCTTCTCCTCGATCGTGTCGGTCGAGACCAGGCGGTAGACCATGACGTGCTGGGTCTGGCCGATGCGGTGGGCGCGGTCGACGGCCTGAGCCTCGGCGGCGGGGTTCCACCAGGGGTCGAGGACGAAGACGTAGTCGGCCTCGGTCAGGGTCAGACCGACGCCACCGGCCTTCAGGGAGATCAGGAAGACCGGGGCATCGCCGTCGCGGAAGCTCTCGATGACCGCGCCGCGGTCGCGGGTGGAGCCGTCGAGGTAGGCGGCGTCGATGCCCGCCTCGTTGAGCCGGGTGCGTGCCCGGCCGAGGAAGGAGGTGAACTGGCTGAAGACCAGCGCCTTGTGACCCTCGGCGGCGAGCTCCTCGATGTGGTCGACGAGGGTGTCGAGCTTGGCGGAGCCGACGTCGTCGTCATCGGGGTCGACGAGGCCTGGGTCGAGCGAGAGCTGCCGCAGCCTGGTCAGCGCACTGAGGATCGCGACCCGGTTGTCGTTGAAGTCGTCGAGCAGATGCAGGATCCGCTGCCGCTCCTTGGCCAGGTGGGCGTCGTAGATCTTGCGGTGCGCCGGGTTGAGGTCCACGCCGAGAACCTGCTCCTGCTTGGGCGGCAGGTCGTCGGCGACGAGCTCCTTCGTACGCCGCAGCAGGAACGGACGCAGCCGGGTCCGGAACCGGCGCAGCGCCGCGTCGTCGCCCGACTTCTCCACGGGGGAGACCACCGTGTCGCGAAACAGCCGCGGGCTGGGGTAGAGCCCCGGGGCCGTGATCGAGAGCAGCGCCCACAGCTCCATCAGCCGGTTCTCGAACGGCGTGCCCGTCACCGCGAGACGCCAACGGGCGTCGATGCGGCGGGCCGCTGCGTACGTCTTGGACTGGTGGTTCTTGACCTGCTGGGCCTCGTCGAGGACGAGACCGGCCCAGGGGCGCCCGGCGAAGGCGTCCTGCTCGAGCCGGAGGATGGCGTAGGTCGTGACGACGACGTCGGCGCCCTCGCGGGCCTCGGCGACGGAGTCGATGCGCTTGCTCACCGTGCTCACCCGCAGGCCGGGGGTGTGGCGGCGGGCCTCCTGCACCCAGGCGGGTACGACGCTGGTGGGCGCCACCACGAGATAGGGGGTGCGCGTCTCCGGCTGGGTGTGCACGGCATGGGAGATCGTGGCCAGCACCTGGAGCGTCTTGCCCAGGCCCATGTCATCGGCGAGGATCCCGCCGAGACCCTGCTCGTGCAGGAACGCCAGCCAGTGGAAGCCGTCGAGCTGGTAGTGGCGCAGCTCGGTCGCCAGCCCGGTCGGCTCCGGCCGGGGGATCTCGCGCAGGTCGCGCAGCGCCTGGGCACGCTGGACCCACTCGGCGGCCTGCTGGTCGACCACGCCGAGCTCGGCGAGCTCGGCCCAGACGCCGAGGTCGTGCTTGCCGACCGCGATCCCGTCGCCGGTGCGCTCGTGGAGCTGTCCGGCGGCCTCGACGACGTTGCGCAGCCGGTCGAGCTCGGGGCGGTCGGTGGTGATGTAGGTGCCGCTGGGGAGGATCAGGTGGTCGTCGCCGCGGGTCAGCGCGCCGAGCACGTCGGGAAGCGGCACGGCCTCGGCGCCGATTCGGATCACGACCTGCAGGTCGAGCCAGTCCTGCCCGGCCAGGGCGGCACCGTCGGGCGAGGTGATCTCGAAGGAGATCTCGGGGTCCTCGTCGGTTTCGCGGAAGTCGGGCCGCTCGACCTCGGTGACCTCTACGCCCTCGACCTCACGCAGCGCCGGCAGGTCGTGGATGGCGAGCGCGAGCGCGTCGCCGTCGCGTACCTCCTGCTTGCGGAGCAGCTCGGTGGAGACCTTCGCGCGCAGCGCGGCCTCCTCGGCCGGGTTGCGGACCAGGCCGAGGTCCTCGCGGGAGTCCACCGGGTAGTGACGTACGCCGTAGGCCCAGGTCCAGCCGAGCGTGGCATGCGTCGAGCTGCGCCAGGTGACCGTCAGGGTCAGGCGCGGAGCGGGAGGCTCCGGGATGTCGAGGGAGTCGTCGGCCGAGCGCAGCGGCACCAGCCGGGCCAGCGGGCCCAGCAGGGCGCTCAGCGTGCCGATCTCGGCCTCGGGGACGGTCAGCGGGTCCCGGGCGGTCACCAGACGCTGCGCGTGGGTCGACAGCGGTCCGGACAGGTCAGCGAGATGGAGGACCCCGGCATCGAGCACGCCCACCGAGCGGGTCGGGCGACCGATCGGGAGCACCGTCGGGCCGGCGTAGACCCGGTCAGCCTGGGCCAGGCCGAAGCGGAGGACCGCCTCGCCGTCCTCGCGACGCAGCTCCCCGGCGAGCGAGAGCGGCTCGTCGAAGATCACCACGCCGCGTACGTTCTCACCGGGCAGGAGGGTCACACCGCCGCGGATCGCATCGCGGAGCAGGCTGACCGCGTGCTCGCCGAAGTCGGCGAGGCTGAGCGAGGAGCCGCGCGCGTAGAGCAGCCGGTCGGACCGCAGCTGGCGGGCCAGCTCCTGCAGGGGGAGCAGCTGGCTGCGGGGGAAGTCCTTGCCGGGCACCGCGTTGGGGATGTTGGCCCAGTCGGCACCGGTCTTCGCCCAGCGCTCGCGGTTGCCCATGCGCATCGGGCGCAGCTCGACGGTGGGGGAGCCCGCCACGGCCGACCGCGGGCTGTGCACGTCGATCTCGAGCGCCAGCGCCGGCAGGTCGTCCTCGGGCTTGTTGTCCTCGGCGAGCTGACCCAGAAGCGTACGCAGCTCCGTCTCCCACGACGGGCCCATCGGAGTCGCCGCGGTGCGCGTGCCGGCGAGGACCAGGCCGAGCGCGGCACCGTGCTTGCAGTTGTTGTGCACGGGGCAGCTGCACGAGCTGGTCGCTCTGACGACGCCGTTCCGGGAATCAAGGTTGAGGGTCACGCGGTAGGGAGCCGGGCTGGTGCCTCTGACCTCGGCCGACGCTCGCAGCGCACTGCTGCCGATCTCGGTGACCCGGGGCTCACCGACCCGGCCCTGGGCCGCGTAGGCCTCGCCACGCTCGATGGTCTGGGGGTCGAAGGTCTCGCGGAGCAGGTCGTTCGTGAGAGCTTCGAGCAAGGGCACCCGATCTATTCTTCCAGCATGAGGCGGGTTCTGCGACTTCGTGGACGCTCGTGGTGAGCAGCGTCTCGTTCGGTGCGGTGGCAGTGGTCTAGACCAGCAGCGCACGACCACGGGGTTGCGGTGCATTCATCGGCCTGCATAGACGCACGCCCGACATCGCGTCCCGGCCAACCGGATGCGAACCGATCGCGACAACTTTGTCGCGTAAAAGTAAAGCCACCTCGATCCGAGCGGGGGGATCCGGACCGAGGTGGCGATGAATACTTTCGGCCAAGTTGCCGGTGAATGCAAGTCGAACCGCCATGGCGGGAATGTGACGTGTCGTATATCTGCCATGATGACCGTCGTTCGTTCCCCCGCCACGGAAAGGCATCTCGGATGCTCGATGCGCTCGGTCTCGACAATCTCGAGGAGACGGTCTACCGCCAGCTGGTCGCCGCGCCGTCGGCCAACCTCGAAGAGCTGGCCGAAGCGGCCGACCTGGACGCCTACGCGGTCTCGGCGGTGCTGTCCGCGCTGGAGGGCAAGGGCTTGGTCGCCCGCGCCTCGGCCGGTCAGGATCGCTACGTCGCCTCCCCGCCGGCGGTGGCGCTCGGGGCGCTGCTCGTCCAGCGCCAGGACGAGCTGCGCCGCGCGCAGGTCGAGATGACCGAGCTCGCCGGGCTCTATCGCGGCTCGGTCGCCCGTCGGGACGTGGCCGACGTCGTCGACGTCGTGCACGGCACCGAGGCGATCGCCCAGCGGTTCGCGCAGCTGCAGTACTCGGCGAAGAAGTGCATCCAGGCGCTGCAGAAGCCGCAGGCCGCGGTCGTCACCCGGGAGGACGCCGACGAGGCCGAGCGGGCCGCGATCGAGCGAGGCGTCCGGCACGACATCGTCCTCGAGCGCTCCGTCTTCGACACCCCCGGCATCTACGAGACCATCGACTCCGGCCTCGAGATCGGGATCGAGCTGCGGGTGGTGCCGACGGTGCCGCTGCGCGCCTTCATCGTCGACCGGGAGATCGCCCTGATCCCGTTGATGCAGGGCTCGTTGCCATCGGGCGAGCACAACACGGTCCAGGACGCCCTGCTGCTCCACCCCAGCGGTCTCCTCGACGCGATCATCGCCCTCTTCGACCTGATCTGGACCTCGGCCCCCAAGCTCGTCGCGACCCCCGAAGGTACGGTCGAGACGGCCGCCGATCGCCTCGAGCCCCTGGACACCAAGGTGCTCTCGCTGCTGCTCGCCGGCCTGACCGACGCCTCCATCGGGGCGCAGCTCGGGCTGTCGCTGCGTACGGTCCAGCGGCGGGTGCGCCAGATGATGGACCGCGCGCGGGTCGACACCCGCCTCCAGCTCGGCTACGAGGCGGGGCGTCGCGGCTGGCTGTGAGGTTCGTGCGCCTCAGCGCTCGCCGCCCGGCACCCACAAGACGTCGCCCTGCTCGCGGTTGGCGTGCCGGGCGAGGATGAAGAGCAGGTCGCTGAGGCGGTTGAGGTAGGTCAGGGCGAGCTTGTTCATGGTCTCGCCGTGGACCTCGTACGCAGCCCAAGCCGCCCGCTCCGCGCGGCGCACGACGGTGCGGGCGACATGCAGGTGGGCCGCGGCCACCGTGCCGCCGGAGAGGATGAACGAGCGGAGCTTCTCCAGGGGCTCGTTGTAGTCGTCGCACCAGGCCTCGAGCCGGTCGATGTAGGCCTGCTCGACGCGGAGCGGGGGATACTCGGGGTCGGCCACCACCGGGGTCGAGAGGTCGGCGCCCACGTCGAAGAGGTCGTTCTGGACGGTCGTCAGCACCTTCACGACGTCCTCGTCGATGCCGCCATGAGCCAGCGCGACACCGATCGCCGCCCCGGCCTCGTCGGTCGTCGCGTACGCCTCCAGCCGCAGATCGGTCTTGGCGGTCAGGCTCATGTCGCCGAGCCGGGTCTCACCGGCGTCGCCGGTGCGGGTGTAGATGCGCGTCAGGTTGACCATGCGCTGAGCCTATTCGGACCGCCCATTTTCGGCGAACGTGGTCGATCGATAGAAAATTGGGACAAGGGTGACGAATGAGGCTGGTGAGGTGCAACCAATCGACGCGACCGCGCGTCATAGTGGGCGAGAGGGAATCCACTTCCTGGGGGATGGAGGCAGGGCATGGAGATCTTGATCGACGGGCCGACGCTGGTGCTGAGCGGAGATTTCGACGTACGCAGCACCTGGATGGCACGCAGCGTGATCTATGACCATCTCGACTCGGTGGAGGGTGACGTCGTGCTCGACGTCTCCGGCGTCAACAGCGCCGATGTGACGGCGCTGAAACTGCTCGCCGTCGCGACCCGACAGGCCCATGCCGAGGGCCGCCGACTCACTCTGCAGGGCTGCACCCCCGCGGTGCGCCGGATGCTCCACCTCTCGAGGCTCTATCGTGTTCTCGAGGTGGAGAACTCACCGCTCATCGCCTAGCGGCGTAGCGGGTAAAGGAGTGGCCCGGTGAGTGACATCTTCCACACCGGAGCCGGTTACTGATCGGTAACCGAGGGGCTAGCATGCCTCTTATGACGGACACCACGCCTTCGGGACAGAGCCGCCCGGCGAAGGATCGCTCGTGGCTGATGCGGACGTACGCCGGCCACTCGACCGCCGAGGCGTCCAACCAGCTCTATCGCAACAACCTCGCCAAGGGCCAGACCGGTCTCTCGGTCGCCTTCGACCTGCCCACGCAGACCGGCTACGACCCCGACAGCGTCCTCGCGCGCGGTGAGGTCGGCAAGGTGGGCGTGCCGATCATGCACATGGGGGAGATGCGCAAGCTCTTCGACCAGATCCCGCTCACCGAGATGAACACCTCGATGACGATCAACGCGACCGCCATGTGGCTGCTCGCGATGTATCAGGTCGCCGCCGAGGAGCAGAACCCGGGGATGGACCCCACCGAGGTGGCCGCGAAGCTGGCCGGCACCACCCAGAACGACATCATCAAGGAGTATCTCTCCCGGGGGACGTACGTCTTCCCGCCGGAGCACTCCCTGCGGCTGATCAGCGACATGATCGCCTACACGGTCCACCAGATCCCGAAGTGGAACCCGATCAACATCTGCAGCTACCACCTGCAGGAGGCCGGGGCCACTCCGGTGCAGGAGATCGCCTACGCGATGTGCACCGCCATCTCGGTCCTCGACCAGGTCAAGGCCTCTGGTCAGGTGTCCGAGGAGGACTTCGGCAAGGTCGTCGGCCGGATCTCGTTCTTCGTCAACGCGGGCGTGCGGTTCGTCGAGGAGATGTGCAAGATGCGCGCCTTCGTCGAGCTCTGGGACGAGATCACCCGTGAGCGCTACGGCGTCGAGGACCCGAAGATGCGCCGGTTCCGCTACGGCGTACAGGTCAACTCCCTCGGCCTGACCGAGGCGCAGCCGGAGAACAACGTCCAGCGCATCGTGCTGGAGATGCTCGCGGTGACGCTGTCCAAGAACGCGCGGGCGCGCGCGGTGCAGCTGCCCGCCTGGAACGAGGCGCTCGGCCTCCCGCGTCCGTGGGACCAGCAGTGGTCGCTGCGCCTGCAGCAGGTGCTGGCCTACGAGTCCGACCTGCTGGAGTACGGCGACCTCTTCGACGGCTCGCCGGTCGTCGAGGCCAAGGTGGCCGAGCTCGTCGCGGGTGCCAAGGAGGAGATCGACCGGGTCCAGGCCATGGGCGGGGCGATCGCCGCGGTCGACACCGGCTACATGAAGTCCGAGCTGGTCTCCTCGCACGCGCGCCGTCGCGCCGCCATCGAGTCCGGCGAGGAGGTCATCGTCGGCGTCAACAAGTTCACCACCACCGAGCCGAGCCCGCTGACCGCGGACCTGGACGCCGCGATCATGGTCGCCGACCCTCGCGCCGAGGAGGCCGCCAAGGCCTCCCTCGAGGCGTGGAAGGCCGAGCGTGACGAGACGGCCGTCTCCGAGGCGCTGGCCGCGCTCGCCACCGCCGCGAAGACCGACGCCAACCTGATGTCGGCGACCCTGGAAGCGGCCCGTGCGGGCGCGACCACGGGGGAGTGGGCCGGCACCCTGCGTGAGGTCTTCGGCGAGTTCCGGGCGCCCACCGGCGTCTCCGGCGCCGTCGGTGCGGCGGAGGCCGGCGCCGAGCTGTCGGCCGTACGCGACCGGGTCAAGGCCACCGGCGAGGAGCTCGGCGTCAAGCTGCGCATGCTCGTCGGCAAGCCGGGTCTGGACGGTCACTCCAACGGTGCCGAGCAGGTCGCCGTCCGGGCCCGTGACGCCGGCTTCGAGGTCATCTACCAGGGCATCCGGCTCACCCCGGAGCAGATCGTCGCCGCGGCGGTCGCCGAGGACGTACACGTCGTCGGGCTCTCCATCCTCTCCGGCTCGCACATGTCGCTCGTGCCGTCGGTGGTCGAGGGGCTGCGCGAGGCGGGCCTGGGTGACGTGCCCGTCATCGTGGGTGGCATCGTGCCGGAGTCCGACGCCAGGACGCTGATCCAGTCGGGGGTTGCGGCGGTCTACACGCCCAAGGACTTCAGCCTCACCGAGATCATGGCCGACATCGTCGAGGTCATCCGCAAGGCCAACGACCTCTCCTGAGTCGAGGATCGACACGGCGCCCGAAAAACTTCGGGAGCCGTGTCGATCCCGGTGCGTCGCCATTCGTGAAAGGGGCAGAGGGAGGCGGACAGCGCCTCCCGCCACTTCACGGGAGTACGAGATGTCCACGATCACCACCGCCCAGCAGACCACCCGCTCGACCCGCGCCGCCGCCCGGCTCTCCGATCGGCGGACCCTCTGGCTCCATGGCCTCGGTGCCACGGTCGTCGCCAGCGCGGTCGTCACCGTCCTCGCTGTCGCTGCCTCGGCGGCCGGGGTGAGCTTCGAGACCGCCAGCGGGACGATCCCGCTCGCCGGCTACGCCCAGCTGACCGCCCTCTTCTCGCTCGTCGGGGTCGTGATGGCCGCGGTGATGGCCCGTGTGGCCCGCCGCCCGCGACGTACGTTCGTGGTCACCACCGTCGTGCTGAGCGTCGCATCGCTCGTCCCCGACGTCACCTTCGGCTTCGACGCCGCCAGCGCGGTCGTCCTGATGCTCCTCCACGTCGTCGCCGCTGTCATCGTCATCCCGGTGCTGGCGCGTCGCCTCGCCCGATGACCGGGCCTAGTAGCCTGCCGCGCATGCGAGTAACGGTGGTCGGAGCCGGAGTCATCGGGCTCTCGTGCGCGGTACGGCTGCTGGAGGCCGGTCACGAGGTCAGCGTCATCGGCCGGGAGCGGACGAGCGGGACCACCTCGGCGGTGGCCGGCGGATTCTGGTTCCCCTACCTCGCCGAGCCGCGCGACCGGGTGACCGCCTGGGCGGTCGAGACCTTCCGAGAGCTCGCTCGGCTGTCCGAAGAGGAGCCGGAGGCCGGCGTACGCATGGTGTACGGCACCCAGCACAACCCCGAGGCCGACCTGTGGTGGGCCGAGCCGCTCACGGACCTGACCGTGACCGAGGGCCGTGCCGAGTTCACCGTCCCGATAGCCGAGATGCCGGTCTACCTGCCCTGGCTCGAGCGGCGGATCACAGCGGCGGGAGGGAACATCGCGACCGGGACCGTCGAAGACCTGGCGAGTCTGGACGCCGACGTCGTGGTCAACGCGACCGGACTCGGCTCGCGGGAGCTGGTCGGCGACGTCAGCCTCTACCCGGTCCAGGGCCAGATCGTCGTCCTCGGGCCGGGCGCCACCGAGGAGTGGCTGGAGGCCGAGGGCGACGCCCCCTCCTACGTCTTCCCGCGCGGTGGTGACACCATCGTCGGGGGTACGTCGGTGCCGCACGCCTGGGACCAGAGCCCGGACCCGCGTACGGCTGAACGGATCCTGGCCGACGCCACCGCAGCCGTGCCGGAGATCGCGAATGCCGAGGTCAGGGCCCATCTGGTCGGCCTCCGCCCGGCCCGGCCCTCGGTCCGGCTGGAGCGCGAGGGGCGGGTGGTGCACTGCTACGGCCACGGCGGCGCCGGGGTGACGCTGAGCTGGGGTTGCGCCTCCGAGGTGGCCTCGCTCGTCGAAGTAAGGCACGCCTAACCCTGCTGTTACCCTTCGAGCGTGGGCAAGAAGAGGAAGCCTCCCAAGACGGAGTGCTGCGTGTCGAAGTCGCGCTGCAAGCGGTGCCCGATCCGCATGCTCAAGGAGGGCACCCTGCCCGAGGGAATGACGGTCAAGAAGCGCCGTCTGGTCACTCTCGACGGCAAGCCGGTCAAGAAGAAGCATCTGGCTGCTTGACGGAAGGCGCCGCCAAGTTGCGTCCGAGGTGGTAGGAATTGCCTTGCATTCGATTACCTACTCGCGCAAGGACGTTACCGATGCCTCACGCCACCCGCCGTTCTGTCCTGTCCGGTGCTGCTGTCACCGGCGCCGCGGCGCTGAGCGCTGCCGGTTACACCGCCGCCCCTGCCCATGGTGCGAACGGCGCGGGCAAGCCCGACACCGTTCGGCTGACAGTGCTCGGCACGACCGACCTGCACGGCAACGTCTTCAACTGGGACTACTACAAGAACGCCGAGTTCTCGAACAGCGCCGGCAACGAGATCGGCGTCGCCAAGGTCAAGACGCTGATCGACGCCGTCCGCGAGGATCGTCGCGGCGAGCCGATCCTCACCATCGACGCCGGTGACACCATCCAGGGCACCCCGCTGGCCTACTACTACGCCCGGATCGACCCGATCACCGAGGGCGCGATCCACCCGATGGCGCGGGCGATGAACCTGGTCGGCTACGACGCCGCCGCGCTCGGCAACCACGAGTTCAACTACGGCATCGACACGATCCGGAAGTTCGAGGAGCAGGTGAACTTCCCGATGCTCGGCGCCAACGCGGTCGACCCGTCGACCAAGCTGCCGGTCTTCCCGCCCTACATCATCAAGGACTACGACCTGGGCCGCGGCCGCCGTCTCCGCGTCGGTGTGCTCGGTCTGACCAACCCCGGCATCGCGATCTGGGACAAGGCCAACGTCGAGGGGAAGATGGAGTTCCCGGGGCTGGTCGAGCAGGCCAAGATCTTCGTGCCCGAGCTCAAGAAGGCCGGCTGCGACCTGGTCATCATCAGCGCCCACTCCGGCGCCGACACCTCCAGCTCCTACGGCGACGAGCTGCCCCCGGAGAACGCCTCGACCCTGGTGGCCGAGCAGGTGCCCGACGTCGACGCGATCCTCGTCGGCCACGCCCACCGCGAGATCACCCAGCGCTACGTCACCAACACCGAGACCGGCAAGCAGGTGCTGCTGACCGAGCCGCTCTACTGGGGCATGCGCGTCTCCGTGATGGACCTGGTCGTACGCCGCGAGAAGCGTCACGGCCGGCCCCGCTGGGTCCTGCAGTCGGCGACCTCGCAGACGCTCAACTCCAACACCGTGGACCCCGACCCGGAGGTCTCGGCCGCCGTGCGGGAGCAGCACGACGTAGTGGTCTCCTACGTCAACTCCGTCGTCGGCACCTCGGCGGTGGAGATGCTGGCCGCGCGGGCGGTCGTCGAGGACGTACCCATCATCGACTTCGTCAACTTCGTCCAGGCCGACGCGGTCAGGGCGGCATTGACCGGCTCCGACGCGGACCTGCCGGTCATCTCGATCGCGGCCCCGTTCAGCCGCGCTGCGGCCTTCCCCGCAGGCGAGGTGACCGTACGCGACGTGGCCGGCCTCTACATCTACGACAACACCCTGATGGCGGTGCGCATCACCGGCGCCCAGCTCAAGGACTACCTCGAGTTCACCGCCCGCTACTTCAAGCAGGTCAGCGGTACCGGCCCCTTCCCGATCGACGCCGTGACCAACGCGCCGACCGACACCGCGCCCAACGGCACGCCCGATTACAACTTCGACACCATCGCGGGCCTGGACGCGGCTCTGACCTACGACATCGACATCTCGGTCGCGGCGGGCTCGCGGATCACCGACCTCGCCTACGACGGCGCCGCGGTGACCGACGCGCAGGAGTTCGTGCTCGCGGTCAACAACTACCGCCAGTCCGGTGGCGGCGGCTTCCCGCACGTCACCGACGCCACGGTGGTCTACAACCAGCAGGTCGAGATCCGGCAGCTGCTCATCGACTGGGTCACCGAGCACCAGGTCATCGACCCGGCCGCGTTCGCCTCCGTCGACTGGCGCCTCGTCTCCGGCGGTGAGCCGATCACCGTGGAGTAGCCGCCGCGGTGGTTGGGCGACGGGTCAGCGGGGGTTGGCCCAGTTGAGCAGCTGGCTCATCGAGATCAGCAGGTCGTCCAGCCGCCGCTCCACGCTGTCCAGGCGCGCGTTGACGCTGTCGATCGCCGCGTCGGTGCGCTCCATCCGGCTCTTGATCGCATGGAACTCTGCCGTGTGCATCTGCTGCATCGTCAGGAGATCGATCATGATCGCCTCGACGTCGCTCACGGACAGGCGGCCCCCAACGCCATGCCCCGAGTAGTTCATGGACATGACGTGAATCTTGTCACGCCATCACATATGAAAGATATGGAAAGGTGTTTCCCTGACGTGAACTTGCCTGACCGTGCACCAACTGTTGGTCAGAAGAGTCTCTCGGTCGGATCGTCGAGGCCGCGGAGCGCGTCGTAGTCGACGATTGCGCAGGTGATACCGCGATCCTCCGCCAGTACGCGGGCCTGCGGCTTGATCGCCTGAGCGGCGAAGATGCCGCGTACCGGGGTCAGCAGCGGGTCGCGGTTGAGCAGCTCGAGATAGCGGGTCAGCTGCTCGACGCCGTCGATCTCGCCGCGCCGCTTGATCTCGACCGCCACCGACTTCCCGTCGGCGTCGCGGCACATCAGGTCGACGGGTCCGATCGCGGTCGGGTACTCGCGGCGTACGAGGGTCAGGCCTTCGCCCAGGGTCGACGGGTGGTCGGCGAGGAGCTCCTGGAGGTGCTTCTCGACGCCGTCCTTCTGCAGGCCGGGGTCGATGCCGAGGTCGTGGGAGGTCTCGTGGTGGATCTCGTCGATCAGGATGCGCAAGGTGTCATCCGTCTTGGATGTGACCGTCCACTCGACGCGGCCGTCCTCAGACTTGCCCTCCGAGAGGGTGCAGGGCGGCGACATCCAGTTGAGGGGCTTGTAGGAGCCCCCGTCGGAGTGGACCAGCACCGATCCGTCGGCCTTGAGCATCAACACCCTGGTGGCCATCGGGAGGTGGGCGGTGAGCCGCCCCGCGTAGTCGACCTGGCAGGTGGCAACGACGAGTCTCACCGGGAGAACGTATCGCATGGCCCCATGTGAGCAGCGTCACGCCACTAGGGGTTACTCATGGGTAATAAATTTGGCAGTCTTCCGTCGCATGACGGTTTCGACCCAGGGTTCCATCCACGACGTGCTCGTGCTGCCCTACCTCAACCACGCCATTCGCATGCTCGAGTCGGGCTACGCCACCGCCACCGACATCGACAACGCCATGTGCTTCGGCTGCGGCTACCCCCAGGGGCCGCTGGCCACGGCCGACGAGATCGGCGCCGCCGCCGTACGCGACGCGCTGCTCGCCCGGTTCGAGGAGACCGGCGACAACCTGCACAAGCCCGCCGATCTGCTCATCAAGGTCGCCGGCGAGGCCGGGACGTTCGCCGCGGTGGCCGGGGACCACTCCAAGGCTCCGGAGCTGCGCCACACGATCGAGAAGATCGGCGTGGTCGGCACCGGCACGATGGCCTCGGGCATCGTCCAGGTCTTCGCCCAGGCCGGGTACGACGTCGTCTTCGTCGGCCGGTCCCAGGAGAAGCTCGACGGAGTCGTCGCCGGCATCACCAAGTCGCTCGACAAGGCCATCGCGAAGGGCCGCTCGGACGAGGAGACCAAGGCCGCGGTGCTCGGCCGCCTCACCGGCAGCACCTCGCGCGAGGATCTCGGCGAGGCCGACCTGATCGTCGAGGGCATCGCCGAGGACCTCGAGATCAAGACCCAGCTCTTCAAGGACCTCGACCGGATCGCGCTGCGTGGAAATAATGGCCGTGGCGCCATCCTGGCAACCACGACCAGCTCGATGCCGATCACCGAGCTCGCCAAGGTGACCGCACGCCCCGGTGACGTCATCGGGATGCACTTCTTCAACCCCGCGCCGGTCATGAAGCTCGTCGAGGTGGTCACCACCGACCTCACCTCGCCCGAGGTCGACGAGACCGTGCGCGCACTGTCCGCCGCGGTCAAGAAGGTCCCGGTCTCCTGCGGCGACCGCTCCGGGTTCATCGTCAACGCGCTGCTGTTCCCCTACCTCAACGACGCGGTCAAGCTGCACGAGTCCGGCGTCGCCATCGCCGAGATCGACGCCGCGATCAAGGAGACCGCGGGCTTCCCGATGGGCCCCTTCGAGCTTCTCGACGTCGTCGGCAACGACGTCTCCCTGGCCATCCAGTCCGAGCTCCGCAACGAGTTCGGCGAGCCCGGCTTCGAGCCCGCCGCCCTCTTGGTCGAGAAGGTCCAGGAAGGCAAGCTCGGCCGCAAGACCGGCGAGGGCTTCCACAGCTACTGATCCCGGCCCGGCCGAGAAGTCACCTACGTCGGCCGAGGGGGGACCAAAGCCAAAAGAGGACGCCCATGGGGGGCGGAGACCTAACCCGCATGGAAG
>NZ_JBHXNY010000036.1:0-52652 GCF_042719275.1 Nocardioides sp. NPDC058538
TGGCCGACACCCTCGTCGACCGAGTCACCGGCCGCAGCACCACCGGAGCCAAGCCTCGGATCGAGGTCAAGATCGTGATGACCGCCGACTCGCTCACCAACGACGGCGACCAGCCGGCCATGGTCGAGGGCTACGGACCCGTCCCCGCCGGATGGGCCCGCGAAGCACTCGCCGACGCCGAGGTCTTCGTCCGCCGACTCTTCACCGACCCCACCGGACAACTGATCGCGATGGAATCCCGCTCCCGCAAAGCACCCGACGGGCTCGCCGAGTTCATCACCACGCGTGACGGCGGGATCTGCCGCACCAACGGCTGCGACGCCCCGATCCGGAACATCGACCACATCGAACGTCACGCGGACGGCGGCGAAACCAGTGCGGAGAACCTGCAGGGTCTCTGTGAAAGGTGCAATCAGGCCAAGGAAGCCCTCGGCTGGCAAGCCAGACCAGGACCCGACGGCAGCATCATCACCATCACGCCAACGGGCCATACCTATGTCAGCCCGCCGCCCGACGCCTGGGCACCGGATCCACCACCCCTGTCCCGGGCCGAGTTCGTGCTGCGCGACGTACTTCTCGACCACACCCTCGCCGCCTGAGGCCCGAGGGCCCCCGAGAACTTTCTTCGGATCGGTGCTTGACCTTGACGCTACGTCAGGGCCGCACGCTTCTTCCACGGCCCCAAACAAGGAGCCGGAGAAACACACCACCGAAGAAGGAGCCCGACATGAACAACCTCCTCACCCGCCTCATCGGCGACAAGAAGGACTGGAAGCGCATGGAAGCCCGCGCCGCAGAACTGCCCGCCGACTACCGCACCGTCTACGGCGAGATGAAGAACTACATGTGGCGCTTCACCGCCGGCGACGGCATGGACATCGTCGAGGTCCTCCGCGAGATCCTCGACCTCTTCGAGACCGAGGCCGCTGCGGGGCGTTCGGTCATCGAGGTCACCGGAACCGACCTCGCCGCCTTCTGTGACGCACGGCTGCCCGAGCAGCACGACGCCTACCGCGCCAAGCTCCGGGCCAACCTCAACGAGGTCGCCTCGAAGCTCGCATGAGTCAGCGCAGGTCTAGGAAGGCGTACTGGGCGACCTTGTGCGGAAGCTGAACGACAGGGCCCCGCTTGAAGCCGTAGTCGTCGAGCCTGGCGAGCGAGGCCTCGTTGGAGGCGTCGGGCTCGACGACGGCGCGGCGGGCGCCGGACTTGGAGATGACCTCCTCCAGGAAGAACTCGAGGACCTCCTCCGTCCGGCCCTTGCGGGTCGGGGTGTCGGCCAGGAAGAGGTGGACGCCGATGTCGCCGGGGCGGCGATCGTAGAAGGTGCCGAGCTCGTCGACCTCGGGGTCCCAGGTCTGGAAGAGCGCGACCGGATCGCCATCGAGCTCGACGATGTACGCAGCCAGATGGGGCTGCTCCTGAAGCCAGGTGTAGATCTCCTCGATCTCCTCGCGCGGCTTCTCGACCATGCCCCAGAACCGGGCCCGGTCGTCGTGCAGCCAGTCGCACAGCAGGTCGATGTCGGCCGACGGCTCCAGGTCACGAATGGTCAGGGCTGGATCTTTCAGGGGCATGTCTTCTCCTCGGTGAGCAGGGACCAGTCGGTGACGACGCGGACCGCGCCTCCCCTGGCCCAGGCGGCGTGCTGGTCGGCGTGGTGGGGGCTGTCGGGGGAACCGCTGACACCGAGGGGTACGACCCAGCGGCTGTTGTCGCGGTCGGCCAGATCCCAGGCGTAGCGCGCCACAGAGCCCCGGACGGTCACGGTGGTGCCCGGGATCCAGGCGTTGCAGCGGACCGTGTCGGTGTCGCCGGGCAGCGGGGTGGCGGGGGCGGTACGCGTGTGCGGGAGGTCGAACTGCTCCAGCGCGTGTAGCGGCCAGAAGCGGTGACACTCCGGCCAGGGCGTCGGCTCGCCGCCGGCGTCGCGTACGGCCTTCGCAGCCTCGGCCACAAGCGCTCGCGGGTCCAGACCGAAGGGCTTCTCCGCGGCCAAGATGACGTGCAGGGCCCCGGCCACCCGCGCGGAGAGGCTGAACCACGGCTCGTAGAGGGGGCCATGCTCCGACGGCTCCCGCAGCGGCGCGAGCACCGGTGCCGCGCAGATGCGGTCGACGACCTCGGCACGCAGCGCGGCGTACCAGGCCGCGCCCGGCGAGCCGTCCATCGCTCCGTCCCACCCGGCCAGTGCCCGGGGCCGTAGATCGGCCGGGACCAGCCCGAGCAGCGGCTTGCCAGCGGTCTGGGTCGTGTCGGCGAGGACCGCCACTGCCTGCTCAGCATCGAGGGGCCCGGCTTCGTCAAGGAGGTGCGCGATCCGGTCCGCACGGAACGGCGGCGCGAAACCGACCGCGAGCACGTCGAACTCCGGCATGCAGCGGTCGTTGGCGGTCACGACGGAACCGTCCGCCGGCGCCGTACGCCGCGGCAGCGGGTCGACCCAGCCGGTCCACTCCCCCGCCTCGTCGCGCCGCGGCACCCGGCCGCCGACCGTGTGGACGACCTGGCCCGCCACGTCGGCGATGACCCAGTTGTTGACCGGCTCGACCCATCCCGCCACGGCGGCCTCGACATCGGCGACCGAGCGTGCCCGCAGCAGCGGAAGCAACGCCCCGAAGCCCAGGTCTGCGAGCTCGTGCCCGGGCGTACGCAGCGCCTGGCCCCAGCCCTCCTCCGGATCTTCGAGGACCACCGGGCCACGCTCGGTCTCGAGGACCTCGACCTCGACCGGCTCCTGTCCGCGGACGAGCACCGTCTCCATGCTCCGCCGCGCCACATCACCGCCGGGACGCAGGTCGACGCGGAAGAGATCCTGGTAGTCGCCCATCGCGTTGGTGATCCCCCACGCGACCCGACCGGCGTGCGCGAAGTGCTGCACGCCAGGTACGCCGGGGAACGTCAGCCCGACCACGTCGAAGGAGTCGTCGGGGTCGGTGCACGCGAGCCGTACCTGGAGGTAGACGTTGGGCGCCTCGAAGACCCGGTGCGGGTCACCGGCCACCAGCGGCATACCGGAGCGGGTGCGGCCGCCGCCGACGGCGTACGCGTTCGAGCCACCGGAGAGGCCCTCGGTGCGGAACAGCTCGGCCTCGGCACCGAGCACCCGCGCGGCCCGGGCACCGAAGAGCTTCGAGGGGAAGGACCCGAAGAGGATCTGGTGCACCCAGAAGACCGCCAGCGGCGTCCACGGCTGCCAGATCCCCGGCGTGGGCCCGAGCCCGTCGGGCCCGTCGAGCTCGACACAGGAGGTCTCCGCAAGACCGGAGCGGACCCCTTCGACGTACGCCGTCAGGAACCGCTGCGTCTCCTCGTCGAGTCGCTCGTAGGCCGCCTGCGCCACCGCCGCCAGCCGGGCACGGCGAGCGAAGATGTCCCACTCGAGCCCGGCCGGGCCGAGCAGCTCCGCGGTGCAGCCCTCGCTGCGCAGCCGCTCGATCTCGAGCTGCCAGGCGCGGTCCCGCGCGGTGGCCCAGCCCTGCAGCCGGGCCACCTCGGCGAGCGAGGCACCCCGCACATGCGGGATGCCCCACTCGTCTCGAAGGAGAACGCTCATGCGATCGGGTTGGCCAGCGTGCCGGCGAACATGAGCGACTCGGCTTGGTCGGTGATGTCGACCATCTGCAGCGTGTTGCGCAGCTGGAGCCGGTTGAGGCAGGAGTGGCGGAAGCGCGGGCGGAGGAAGTCGTAGCGCGCGACCGCATCCGCCAGCTCGGGGTGGTCGGCGGCATGGTCGACGATGCAGGCCCGCGTCTCGGCCCAGAACTCGGTCTCCGGCAGCACCCCCTCATCATCGAGGATCGCGGCGACGTAGCGCAGCACCCCGTCGAAGATGTCGGTGTGGACGGCCAGAGCCTTGACGTCGTCGGGGAAGGAGCCGCGGATCCGGGAGACCTCCTCGGGCAGCGGCAGGTCACCCATCACCGCCACCTCCTCGCCGATGTCCTTCATGAACATCCGCACCGGGACATGGTCGCGCAGCACCATCACCAGGTTCTCGCCGTGCGGCATGAACACCAGGTCGTACGCCAGCAGGCAGTGCACCAGCGGGCGCAGATAGGCGTCGAGGTAGCTGCGGACCCACTCCCGAGCGGGCAGCCCGGAGGCGCGGACCAGCTCGACCGCGTACGAGGCACCGGCGGCGTCGCGGTGGAGCATCGCCGCCATCGTCGCGCACCGCTCCCCCTCGGCCAGGCGCGGCACCGGCGACTCCCGCCACAGCGCGGCGATCATCTTCCGGTAGGGCGACGGGTTCGGCAGGGAGTGGAACACGTCGCCGGTCCAGCCGATCGAGGCGAGCTCGCGCAGGACCCCGAAGCCGCGCTCCTTCAGCTCCGCGTCGCCCTCCACCACGTCGGCGACCCAGTCGTTGATGGCCGGGGTGGCCGCCATGTAGGCCGGCGAGAGACCGCGCATGAAGCCCATGTTCTGGATCGACAGCGCGGTCTTGACGTAGTGCCGCTCCGGACGCGAGGTGTTGAAGTACGTCCGGATCGACTGCTGCGGGCGGTGGACGTCCTCGCCCTCGCCGACCAGCACGATCCGGCGCGCGGCGACGTCGGTGGCGAAGGTGACCGCCAGCTTGTGACGCCACTGCCACGGGTGGACCGGCAGATAGCGGAACTTGTCCGGGTCGAGCCCGAGCCCACGCAGCTTGGCCGCGAACCGGGCCAGGGTCGCCTCGCCGAGCTCGGCCGCATAAAGACGGCCCTCGTTCTCGCCACGGCCCAGGGCCAGGTGGGACTGGTCCCGCGAGACGGCGATCCAGAGCAGGCTCAGGTCATTGCTCGTCTCCGGCGCCCAGCGGGCGTGGTCATCGATGTCGAAGCCGATCCGGCCGTTGTTGGCGACGAAGGCCGGGTGGCCCTCGCTCATCGCACCCTCGACGCTCTGGTGGTCGGCATCGACCAGGTCGGCGGCGGTCAGCGTCTGGTGCTCGAGCTTCCAGCAGGCCGAGGCGATCGTGGCCGCCAGCTCCTCCAGGTAGGTCGGCAGCAGCTTGTCCGGGATCCCGAGATCGGGCGCGAACTCGGCGACGAACGCCTGCGCGTCGACCTCGGCCTCCTCACCTCCGGCCATCCGGACGATCGAGGCCGGGTCCACCACCCAGTGCTCGAGCTGGAAGCGGCGCCCGGTGAAGGCGTAGGTCGAGGACGGCCCCTGCAGCTCCCAGCCCGTGTCGGTGGCCACGGGCGCGATCATCCGCTCGTGGCTGAACTCCGCGATCGCCTTGGCGACCAGGTGGCGGTGCGCGACACGCAGGTTCTCCGGGCGCAGGTGGGCGGCTGCGTACATCTCCCGGGTGCAGACCGAGAGCATCGCGATCTTCTCGCCGATGCTGATCTCGCGCAGCTCGACGAAGCCCGCCTCGGTGTTCTTGCGCCGGATCGCCTCGTTGCGTACGTCCGGCTCGACCACCACGCGACGCACGCCGGGGTCCGCGAAGCAGTGCCGCATGACCGCCCGGAAGACCCGGGTGGTGTAGCCGGTGACGGGCTCGCCCGAGGTCGGCGCGACCAGGACGTGCATGCCCAGGTCGCCGGCGGCGAGGTCGGGCACGTGGGTGATTCCGGCGAGCTCGCTGTGGGCGGGGTCGTAGGTCTCGACCAGGAACGCGGGTGCGCCGTCGACCCGGCCCAGCCAGGCGTCGTGGTGCGGGTGGCCGGCGATGCGCGCGTACTCCGCGGCGACGTCCTCCAGGGTGGCGTCCAGCATCATCCAGTACGCCGAGCGCGGGTGGGTCACCCAGGAGTGGACGGTGCCGAGGTGGGCCTCGATCTCGAGCGGCTCGATCGTGATCCTCATCGGTTCTCCTCCGTAGGCTGGCTGTGCTCAGGCAAGATCCGGAACCGGTCCGGGACGCCGAACTCCTGGAAGGCGACCCGCTTCTCGATCGGGTACGGCTCGCGGCCGAGGACGGCGGCGAGGATCACCGAGCTGCGGTAGGCGCCCATGCCGAGGTCGGGGGCGACGAAGCCGTGGGTGTGCTCCTCGCCGTTCTGCACCCAGATCTCGCGGTCGGCGGTGTCGACCGAGAAGGTCGAGCTGGCCGCAAAACGGCCCTGCGAGTCGAGGCGGATCCGGTCGCGGACGGGCTCCAGGAAGTCCGGGATGCCGGCGCGGTAGCCGGTGGCGAGGACGAGCGCCTCGGTCGACATCTCGTAGTCCTCCTCCTGCTCCACGTGGTGCAGCGCGAGGTGGTAGCCACTCTCGGTGCGGGTCACGCCGCGCACCTCGGTGTTGGTGAGCAGCGTGGTCTCGGCCGCCTCGGTGACCGAGCGGGTGTAGAGCGCCTCATGGATCGCGTCGATGGTGTCGCCCGAGATGCCCTTGTAGAGGCTCTGCTGCGCCTTCAGGAGCCGGTCACGCTTCTCGCTGGGGAGCGCCTGGAAGTAGGCGGAGTACTCCGGGGAGGTCAGCTCGAGGGTGAGCTTGGTGTACTCCATCGAGAAGAACCGCGGGCTGCGGGTCAGCCAGGCCAGCTGGTAGTCGTGGTCGGGCTGGGCGGTCAGCAGGTCGAGGTAGACCTCGGCGGCCGACTGGCCGCTGCCGACGACGGTGATGCTGCGCCGGGTGACGAGCTCGTCCTTGCGGGCCAGGTACTCGGCGCTGTGCAGCGCCGGCCCCTCCGCGGCGACGGCCTCGGCCGCACACTCCGGGACGCGTGGGGTCGTCCCGGTCCCGAGCACCAGCCGCCTGGTCCGATGGGTCTCGCCGGAGGCGGTGGTGACGACGTACGTCTCCCCGTCGTGCTCCACGGAGGTGACCTGCTGTCCGAAGCGGACGGAGTCGAGCCGCTCGGCGACCCACTGGCAGTACTGGTTGTACTCGCGCCGGTGTGGCAGGAAGTTCTCGCGGATGTAGAACGGGTAGATCCGGCCGGTCTGCTTGAGGAAGTTGAGGAAGCTGAACCGCGAGGTCGGGTCGGCCATGGTCACCAGATCGGCGAGGAACGGCACCTGCAAGGTGGCCTCGTCGAGCATCATCCCGGGGTGCCAGTCGAACCGGTCGCGTCCCTCGAGGAAGAGGCAGTCGAGCTCGTCGATCGGATCGGCGAGAGCGGCCAGGCCGAGGTTGAAGGGGCCGAGCCCGATCCCGATCAGGTCGTGGACGCGGGCGTCGGTGAACACAGTGGTCGGTGCGGTCATCGGGCGACCTCCGGAACGGCGCGGCCCAGCGTACGGACCTGCTCGATGATCTCGAGTACGTCCTGCACCGAGGCCTTGGGATTGAGCAGGGTGAGCTTGAGGAACTGCCGGCCGTCGACCTTGGTCGCGGCGACGACACCGCGACCGCCGCTCCACATCTCGGCACGGATACGGCGGTTGAGGTCACCCAGAGCGTCCTCGTCGAGGTGCGGGTCGACGTAGCGGAACACGACCGTGGAGAGCTGGGAGGGCGTGATGACCTCGATGTCGGGCTGCACGCTGAGGATGTCGTAGACCTCGCGCGCGAGGTCGATGACGGTCTCCAGGTAGGCGCCGATCTGGTCGGGGCCCATCGTGCGCAGCGTGAGCCACAGCTTGAGCGCGTCGAAGCGGCGGGTGGTCTGGAGAGACTTGTCGACCTGGTTGGGGTTCTCCGACTCCCGCGGGTTGAGGTAGTCGGCGTACCAGGAGGCGTGCTGCATGGTCGCCAGGTCGCGGACCAGGAGCGCGCTGGAGGAGACCGGCTGGAACCAGGTCTTGTGGTAGTCGATCGTGATCGAGTTCGACCGCTCGATGCCGTCGAGCAGGTGGCGATACTTCGGCGAGGCGAGCAGCCCACCGCCGTACGCCGCGTCGACGTGGAACCAGACGTTGAAGTCCTGGCAGGCGTCGGCGATGGCGTGGAGAGGGTCGATGACACCGAAGTCGGTGGTGCCGGCGGTGGCCACGACCGCGGCCGGGACGAGACCGTCGACGACGCACTCGTCGAGCGCCTCGCGCAGCGCGACGACGTCCATCCGGTGCTCGGCGTCGGTCGGGATCGCGATCGCGGCCGCGTCGCCCATGCCGAGCAGGCGGGCCGACTTGGCGATGGAGAAGTGGCTGTCCGCGGAGGTCAGGAAGCGCAGCCGGTCCAGAGGTACGCCGCGGCGCTCCGCCTCACCGCGGGCCAGGAGCAGCGCCTGCAGGTTGGACTGGCTGCCGCCGCTGGTGAAGATGCCGTCGCGGGTTGCCTCCGGGTAGCCCGCGCGGGCCGCGGTCCAGTCGATGAGACGACGCTCCATGAACGTACCGCCCACGGACTGGTCGAAGGTGTCCATCGAGGTGTTGACGGCCGCGATCAGCAGCTCCCCGACGAGGGAGGGAATCACGACCGGGCAGTTGAGGTGGGCGGCATAGGAAGGGTCGTGGAACCAGACGGCGTCCTGGAGCCACAGCTTGCTGACCTCGGCCAGCGCGGCGGCGCCGTCGACGAGGGGGTTGTCCAGGTCGACCTCGGCGACCGGTCCGGCGGCCGCCTCGGGCGAGATCCCGGTGGTGGGACCCTCCAGGGTGGCGAGCTGGTCGACGAGCAGCCGGATTGCTTCGGTGATGCCGCTGGTGTACTCACGAGCATTGTCGGGGTGGAACAGATGCTCCAAGTGCGGTGCGCTCACTGGTCTCCTTCGACACGGGGGATTAGGTTAGGCGAACCTAAGTGAGGCTACCCTAAACACGCCCCCGCCAGACAGGTGGGCCAGAGAGAGGACGATCACACCCGTGCCGCACTCCCCCACCCAGGCCACCCGCGTGCTCGCAGGCTTCGCCTTCGCATCCCTCGGCAACGGCCTGACCCTCCCGTTCCTCTACGTCTACATGGCCCAGGTCCAGGACCTCGGGTCATCGACGGCCGGCTGGATGTTCGCCTGGATGGGTCTGGTCGGGCTGGCGGCCGCCCCGGGGGTCGGAGCGCTCCTCGACCGCTTCGGGCCTCGCGCGGTCCTGATCGCCGCGCTGGTCGTGGAGTCGGTCTCGATCGGGTCGCTCGGCTTCGTCGACGGGACCGTGCCGACGATGGCGGTGCTGGCCGGAGTGGTCGTGGGCGCCTCTCCGCTGTGGCCGGGCACGACGACGCTGCTGGCCGGGATGGTCCCTGCCGCGGACCGCGAGCGGGCCTACGGCTTCGCCTTCTTGGGACTGAACGCGGGCATCGGCGTGGGTGGCCTGGTCAGCGCGTTCCTGATCGACGTGACCCGCCCCGAGACCTTCCAGGTGCTCTACCTGTGCGACGCCGTCGCCTATCTCGTCTACGCCGCGGTACTGGCGTTCCTGGTCCGCTCCCCGGCCCGTCCCGCGCAGGACGACGCGAACGACGCGACCGCTGGATCCTGGGTCGAGGTGCTTCGCGACCGACGGGCGGTGGCCCTGGTCGCCTGCGGCGTGCTCGCGGTGACCTTCGGCTACGGACAGCTCGAGGCCGGCGCGACCGCCTACGCCGTCGACGTGGCCGGGGTGCCGGCGACCGCGCTCGGCTGGGCCTTCGCCGCCAACGCCGCCGTGATCGTCTGCGGGCAGGTGATCCTGCTGCGGCTCACCTCCGGGTGGCGGCGTACGACCGCACTGGCGTGCGCCGTGCTCACCTGGTCGCTGGCCTGGAGCGTACTGGCGGCCGCTGACCTGATGCCGGTCGCCGGCGCGATCGCTGCCGTCGTGATCGGCCTGGCGATCTTCGGACTCGGCGAGACGCTGTGGGCGCCGATCGTGACCGGGCTGGCGAACACCATCGCCCCCGACCACCTGCGCGGCCGCTACAACGCCTCCCTCGGCCTCACCCTGACCCTCGGCCAGATCCTCGGGCCCGCGCTGGCCGGATCCCTCATCGGCAGCGGTCTCGGCCACCTGTGGGCGGTCGTCGTGATCGGCGGCACCCTCACCGCGGGCCTGGTGCTGACCAGACTCCGGTTCCTGCTCACCGCGGCCGAGGACGGCGCCCCGGAGGCCGAGACCCTCCGGGAGCCCGTCCAGGCGGCCGCCGACTAACGCCTCACGTCGTAGCCGAGCCGCCCGCGCGTGGCGACGATGACGATCGCCGCGCCGATCCCCGCGGCGAGCAGCCCCGCGAACTGGAACCGGTCGGCGTCGACGCCCGGGAAGAGCTCGGTGGAGGCCACCGAGGCGTAGTTGTTGACGCTGGTGTGCAGGAGCATCGCCAGCGGCAGGCTCTGTCCGGTGCGGTTGAAGACCCAGGTCATCACGATCCCGAAGGTGACACAGAAGGCCGCGAAGACGAGCGGGGCGTACCAGCGCACGTCCGGCCAGCCGGCCCAGTCGGTCAGGAAGAGCGGCATGTGCCACAGCGCCCAGATCGGGCCGAGCACGAAGGCGGAGCCGAGCGGTCCGACCTTCCGCTGCAGGCGGGGCAGGGCGAAGTCGCGCCAGCCCGGCTCCTCGGCGAGGCCGGTCGTGATCATCTGCAGGATGAGCCCGGGGACGTACGCCACCAGCACGAACAGCCACGCCTGCGACGGCGCCGCCATCTGCCCACCGACGGCCTGGGTCGCGATGATGATCGTGGCCGGGACGCCGATCAGGATGCCGGCGTACCAGCGCCAGCTCGCCCGCCAGCGCCACATCCCGACGACCCAGGCCCGCAGGCCCGCTCGGCCGCCGACGAGGCCGGTGACCAGCGCGGCGCTGCCGATCGGGCCGAGGTACGCGCCCGGGAGCATCCCGAGGAGCTGGCCGCCGATCATGCCGCCGGGGAAGGTGAGGTCCCAGACGCCGAGGCCGCTGTTGGACAGGACGTACGGTGTCCAGGCCAACCAGCTCGCCGCGAGGGCGAGCACGAAGAAGGTGGAGAGCTGGTGGCGGGTGACAAATGCTCGTAAGCCCTGATCTGGCTGCGTCACTGGCTGGGTCGTGGTCGTGGTCATGGTCGTTCCCTTTCGGCATGGGTCGCTTTCCTGACCTGAACCTAGGAACGGGGCCGGTCCCGTCGCGCCGGGCAAAAGAGCGAACCTTCGTACTTGCATCGAAAGATGCTGGCGACCGGGACCGGTTGCGGAAAGGATGATGGCGTGAGCGAGCGTCAGCGAGTGAACCAACAAAACAACACGCGACCTCGTCCGTATTCTGGCGCTTGCGCTACGGAGGTGGTCGCGTGAGCGACGAGACGACACGGATGCTGCCGCGACTGATCCCTCCCGTGGTGGTCTGGCTGGTCACCACGACGCTGCTGGTCGCCGCGCCGAGCCTCGACTCGGCCGACGCCGAGATCGGCGGCAGCCCCGCACTCGGCAGCGCGGGTTGGTGGGTCGCGCTGGTGGTGCTCACCGTCCAGGCGGCGGTGCTCCTCGAGCGGCGCTCGCGGCCGTTGGCGGTGCTGCTGGTCGTGGCCGCCGCCTCCGTCCTGCTGGCCGTCAGCGGCGCCGGTGACACCACCAGCCTCGCCTCGGCGGCCGTGCTGGTCGCGGTGTGGTCGGCGGTGACCTCGGTGCCACTCCCCCTCCGGGCCCGGCCGCTCGCTGGGGCGCTGACCGGGGCCGGGCTGCTGGTCGCGCTCGGCACCTGCCTGAGCCAGACGAGCATCGGCCTCCCGGTCGGCACCGCGGTCCTGGCCGGTCTCGTCCAGGGTGCGGGCGTGATCGCCGCTCCGGCGCTGCTCGCCGCCACCGTGCGCGCACGCCGCGACGCGAGGTCGGCCCGGACCGACCTCGCGGACGCCGTCGACCGCGAGCAGTCCGCCCAGATCGCCGCGGCGATCGCGGAGGAGCGTACGGCGATGGCCCGCGAGCTCCACGACATCGCCGCCCACCACCTGACCGGCATCGCGGTGATGACCGGCGCGGTCGAGCGGCAGATCGACACCGACCCGGCGGGAGCGAAGGAGTCCGTACGCCAGGTCCGCACCCAGAGCACCGCGATGCTGCGCGAGCTGCGCGGACTGGTCACGCTGCTGCGGAGCCCGGGGCAGGCCGATGAGGCGAGCGGGCACGAGCGGCTGTCCGAGCTGGGCTCCCTCGTCGACGACGCACGTCGTGCCGGGCTCGAGGTGTCGTTCTCCACCCTGGGGGCCGGCTCCGTCACCGGGAGCGTCGGGCCGCTCGCCCAGCTCTCCGCCTATCGCACCGTGCAGGAGTGCCTCGCCAACGCCGCCCGGCACGCGCCGGGTGCCCGGTGCGAGGTGCTCCTGGACGCCCGGGACCCGGCCGAGGTGGTGGTGACGGTGCGCAACGGGCCACCGCCGATCACCCCCGCTGGGACGCCGCGTCGGCGTGGCCTGGGCCTGGTCGGCATGCAGGAGCGCGCCGACCTGACCGACTCGACCCTCGAGGCCGGACCGACCGCCGAGGGCGGCTGGCAGACGCGGCTGCGGATCCCCGCCCCCGCGACCGCGGAGGTGGCCGGATGATCCGGGTCGTGGTCGCCGACGACCAGCCGCTGGTGCGTGCCGGGCTGCGTACGCTGCTGGAGACCGAGCCCGACATCGAGGTCGTCGCGGTGGCCGAGGACGGTGCCGTGGCGGTCGAGCGGGCGCTCGCGCTGCGGCCCGACGTGGTCTGCATGGACATCCGCATGCCCGGCCGCGACGGCATCAGCGCCACCCGCGAGCTCTGCGGTCCCGACGTCGCCGACCCGATCCCGGTGCTCGTCCTGACCACCTTCGACATCGACGACTACGTCTTCGGTGCCCTCGAGGCCGGCGCCTCCGGCTTCCTCCTCAAGGACGCCGACCCCGACGCCATCGTCGCCGCCGTACGCTCCGTCGCCGCCGGCCACGGCACCCTCGACACCTCGCTCACCCGCCGCGTCCTTCGCGAGGTCGTCACCCGCAGGCGTACGCAACCCGTGACCGCCGCGCGCGCCAGCGAGCTCCTCACCACCCGCGAGCTCGACATCCTTCTCCACCTGGCCGAGGGCATGTCCAACGAGGAGATCGCCCAGGCGCTCGTCCTCGAGGTCTCCACGGTCAAGTCCCACCTGGCCCGGATGATGCCCAAGCTCGGCGTGAAGTCCCGCCTCCAGGCCGCCGTGTGGGCCTACCAGTCGGGACTCGTCGAGACCTGAGGCGGGCCAGACCGGTCAGATCAGCCCGGTCTCCTGCGCGACGTGGATGGCCCGAGAGCGGCTGTCGACGTCGAGCTTGGTGAAGATGTGCGCGAGGTGGCTCTTCACGGTGGCCTCGGTGACGAAGAGAGTGCGCGCGATCTCCTTGTTGGTCGCGCCCCTGGCGAGGTGCCGCAGCACCTCGATCTCGCGATCGGTGAGCCGCGGCAGCGGGCTGCGCATGCCCTTGAGCACCCGGGTGGCCAGGTCCGGGGCGAGGACCATGTCGCCGGCGGCGGCGCGGCGGATTCCCTGGACGATGACCTCGGGGTCGACGTCCTTGAGCAGGTAGCCGGCGGCACCCGCCTCGATCGCACCGAGCACCTCGGCGTCGCGGTCGAAGGTGGTCAGGATCAGCACGGCCGGCGCCGGCTCGAGGGCGCGTAGCGCGACGGTGGTCCGGATGCCGTCGATCCCGCTCCCGAGGCGTAGGTCGCACAGGACGACGTCGGGGCGAAGGTGACCGGCGAGGACGATCGCCTCTTCGCCGGTGGCGGCCTCCCCGACGACCGTCAGGGCGTCGCCCGCCTCGATCACGGCGCGCAGGCCGCTGCGTACGACCGGGTGGTCGTCGACGAGGAGCACCGTGGTCATCGCGACGCCTCGATGTGGATCGGGAGATTTGCGGAGACGGCGGTGCCCTCACCGGGCGTGCTCTCCACGTCGAGTCCACCTCCGAGCTCGCGCAGGCGGGCCCGCATGAAGCGCAGGCCATAGCTGGAAGAGCCGGCGTCGGCGTCCTGTTCCCAGGCGGCGACATCGAACCCGTCGCCATCGTCGCTGATGTCCATCCGCACCGAGTCACCGTCATCGATCAGCGTGACCACGACCCGGGTCGCCCCGGCGTGGAGACGTACGTTGGAGAGGGCCGACTGAGCGGTGCGGAGCAGCGCGACCTCGACCTCGGTCCGCAGCAGCGGGAGCGTGTCGTCGACATGGAGCTCGACGTGCAGCCCGGTCTCCTCGTGCGTGCGGTCGAGCATGCGCCGAAGCGCCGATGCCAGGGCCGCGTCCTCGAGCTCGGCCGGTGCCAGGGCCTCGACGATCCGGCGTACGTCCGCGAGGCTGTCGCCCGCCAGCGCCTCGACCTGCTCGAAGGTGCGCGACGACTCGGGGTCCGTGGTGCGGTTGCCCCCGGCGTGGGTGAGGAGCCGGATCGAGGAGAGCGCCTGCGCGACGGTGTCGTGGATGTCTCGCGAGATCCGGGTGCGCTCGGCGATCGCTCCGGAGTGGCGCTGGGCGAGCAGGAGCTCGTCCTGCAGCTCGGCCATCTCCTGCTGAGCCTTCCGCAATGAGGTCACCAGCCGTTCTCGCTCGGCGGCGTCGCGGAGGAGCTGCAGGTATCCGCGGGAGATGCCGAACGCGAAGATGCCGCCGATGAGCGGGCCGAAGACGTCCGCGTAGCTGGTCGAGCCACGGTGCAGGATCGGGGCCACGACCACCACCACGAGGATCGCCGCCGAGAAGACCAGGCCCCAGCGCAGCGGCAGCAGATGCCCGGCGAGCAGCCAGAGCAGGAACGCGAGCCAGACGAACTCGTCCGAGACCGCGACCGCGGCGACCCAGATCAGCGCGAAGCCGAGCAGCCACCACACCGGGAGCCGCCGCGAGCCCGTCCTGACCGGCAGGATCGTGCCGGCGGTGTGCCACCCGAGGATCGCCAGCCCCGAGACGACCGCGGCAGGAAGCGGCACCCCCTCGCCGATCGCCCTGCTGACGCCGATCGCCGTCAGCACGACCGCGATGACGTGCTGCCCGATCTCCATCGCCCGCACCGTCGAGGCGGCCGGGGCCTGTTGCGAGACGCCGAGCTGCCTCAACGGTGCGTGTACGACACTCATGTGCTCGATTCTCCCCCGGCCCGCTGCGGTCGTCCCGGCCACCAGATGCGGTCGCCCACCAGGGCGAAGATCGCCGGCACGATCACCGTACGCACCACCAGGGTGTCCACGAGCACGCCCACACCGACGATCAGGCCCAGCTGTCCGAGAGTGACCAGCGGCAGCACACCGAGAGCGGCGAAGACCCCGGCGAGGACGATGCCGGCGCTGGTGATCACACCGCCGGTGTGGGCGACCGCCTCGACCACGCCCGCCCGAGTGCCGAGCCGTGCCGCGTCCGCGCGCGCCCGATGGACGAGGAAGATCGTGTAGTCGATCCCCAGCGCGACCAGGAACAGGAACGCCAGGATCGGCACCTGCTGGTCGAGCGCCTGCTGATCAAAGAGGACCCGGCTCAGCCAGGCCCCGGCGCCGATCGCGGCGACCGCGCTGGCGAGGTTCACCAGGAGCAGCAGACCGGGTGCGACGAGCGAGCGCAGCAGGACCAGGAGCACGAGGAAGCTCACCGCGAGCACCAGCGGCGCGATCACCATCAGGTCCCGCTCGCTCCCCTCGGCGGCGTCCAGCTCGGTCGCGACCGCACCGCCGACGAGAGCGTCCGCGCCCTCGACCGGGTGGACCGCCTCCCGCAGGTCGGCGATCTGCTCGAGACTCCGCTCGGTGCCGGGCGAGTAGTCGCTGGTCACCATGATCTTCGTCAGGGACCCGTCGTCGGTGACCCCGGCCGGCTGGGCGCGCACCACGCCCTCCACGTCACCCGCGACCGCGGCCACCTCGGCGGCGATCTCGGTGTCGGCGAGGATGTAGACCGGCTGGGCCTCGCCGGGCGGGAAGTGGGCCGAGAGCGTCTCCAGACCGGCGGCCGACTCGGACTGCACCCGGAACTTCTCGATCTGATCGAGCCCGACCGACGTACCGGAGAGGCCGGAGGCCATCACCGCGAGCAGCGCGAGCCCACCCAGCAGGCTCGCCACCGGACGCTTCACCACCCGCGACGCGACCGCGCGCCAGACCCCGCCCTCCTCACGCGACTCACCCGGGCGAGGGACGAACGGCCAGAAGAGTCGACGCCCGCACACCGCCAAGGCCGGCGGGAGCACGAACAGCACCGCGACGAGGGCGATCAGCAGACCGATCGCCGCAGGAACGCCCAGCCCGCGGGTCATCGGGATCGTGGCCAGGACCAGCGTCAGCAGGGCCAGCACCACGGTCAGGTTGGAGGCGAGGATCGCGAGCGCCGTCTTCCGCCAGGCCGTGCTCAGGGCCAGCCGGTCGTCCTCGGTCCGCTGCAGCTCCTCCCGGTACCGCGAGATCAGCAGCAGCGCGTAGTTCGTCCCCGCGCCGAAGACGAGAACGCTGACGATGCCGGCGTCGAACCCGAAGTCCCACAGCGCTCCCGCTGCCGCCGTGACCCGCCCGGCGAGCGCATCGGCGACGGCCACCACGATCAGCGGGATCAGCCACAGCACCGGCGAGCGGTAGGTGATGATCAGCAGCACCGCCACGATCAGGACCGTCACCAGCAGCAGCGTGATGTCCGCGCCGTCGAAGGCCGCGGCCGCATCGGCCCCGAACGCCGGTCCGCCCGTCACCTGCAGGGTGAGCCCGTCGGGTGTCTGCGCCGCGATGTCGGTACGCAGGGCCTTGATCACCCCGGACGTCTCGGCGTTGTCGCTGCCGACCGCGATCGGGACGGCGAGAGCTGCTGCCTTCCCGTCCTCGCTGAGCATCGGGCCGGCGGCGCCCGGCGCGGCCTGCGCACCCACCTGGACGCCGAGCCGCTCGAGGTCGTCGAGATCACCGCTGGAGAGGGCACCATCGTCCTCGCGAGAGGCGACGACGAGCACCGACTGTCGATCCGCACCGGGGAACTCCTCCAAGAGCTCGCCCACCCTCGTCGACTCCGACCCCGCCGGCGCCTGCCCGGTCTGTGCCGGAGCCTCCGCCCCGGCGAAGGCCCCGAAGAGCACCCCCATCACCACCACCGCGAGACCGAGCGCCACCCAGGCCCCACGACGCGAGGTCAACCTGTCTGCGACATGCGGACGAGCACCCGACCGCGTACGAACCAGAGAATCTGCCATGCCACCAACTCCATCAGCGGTGGCATGGCAGATCATCGCGAACAAGGCTGAGCCGGGGATCAGCCAAATGGCTGATGTGGCAGCGCCTTGTCCTCGCTCAGGTGACGGCCACGGACGGCTTGACCGAGAGCACGGGGCAGGTGGCGTCGAGCAGGATCCGCTGGGCGGTGCTGCCGAAGACCAGCTTGCCGACCGGCGTCCGCGCGCGCAGGCCCAGGACGACCAGGCGCGCGTCGAGCCGCTGGGAGACCTGGATGACGGTGTCGCTGGGGTCACCCAGGTCTCCGCGCTCGACCTCGACCCGGCCGCCGAGCTCCGGCCACCGACCTTCGATCTCCGCGACGTCGGGGACACGCTCGTCGCGCACGGCGGGCACGATGACCACGGCTTCTCCCTCTCGGGACTCGGCGACCGCGGCCGTGACGGCGGCGTGTCCGGGCGGGGTGTCTGCGTAGGCGACGACGATCGTCATCGGCGTTCCTTTCGGCGGTGCGTGGACGGGCAAGAGGTCGGCGCGGTCACTGCAGCAGTCCCATCGGCAGGTCGACCGGAAGCAGCGACGGCAGAGCCAGCAGCACTGCACCCAGGACGAGGGTGTAGATGATCGCCGTGCGTGGCCGGGTGCGGGCTGCGTACAGGAGGAACACCGGGGTGAACACCAGGGTCGCCGCGAGGTAGCCGCCGAGCATGACGAGAACCAGGAACGCGGCCATCGCGACAAAGGTGCGCATGGCGATCACCAGGTCGTGACGCCGGGCCAGGGCTCGGGCGTCGAGCGCATGGTCCACACGGGTGGCGACCGTCGTGGCACCGGACCCACCGGACCCACCGGACCCACCCGTCGGCTCGAGGCTGTCATCGAGCGTGTCGCGCCGGGTGGCCTGCCGCCTCGCGCGCAGCTCCTGCCAGGTCAGGATGAGCGCCGCGGCCAGACCGCCGACGGCTACGAGTCGCGGCATCAGCGCGGCCTCTGCGGAGAACGACCCGCTCACCCACAGCGCGCCGACGAAGACGAGCACCGCGACGACGGCAACGGCGAGGGACCAGGGAGTACGGGCCAGCGAGCCCTCGAGCTCGTCGCCGTCCTTGTCGTCGCTCTCGTGCTCGTCCCGGTGGCCGTCGTCGGCAGCCCCCGAGGCTCGCCGGAACCTCTTGATCAGGGACCAAGCCAACGGCACGATCAGCAGCGCGGCGAAGACGAGCACGCCGGGTCGCGCGACCCAGGAGGCACCGTCGTACAGGCTCGCGGTCAGGTAGTAGTAGCGCTCCATCGGGATGGCCAGGACGAAGCCGATCAGGAACGGAGCCCGCGGCATCCCGGTGGCCTTGAGGAAGAAGCCGACCACGCCGAGCGCGACCATCACCCACAGGTCGCCGATCTGGCCACCCTCCTGGAACGCGCCCAGGAGCATCACCACGAGAAGACCTGGCCCGAGCACCGCGAAGGGCACCTTGGTGAGCTTGGCGAGCGAGCCGGTGGCCAGGAAGCAGAGGAACGCTCCGGCGACCGAGGCGATGGCGAAGGCCCATACGATCAGGTACATCAGGTCGAGATGGTCGGTGACGATCGCCGGCCCCGGCTGGATACCGTACGTCAGCAGCATCCCGAGCAGCATCGCCGACGGCACGCCACCGGGGATGCCGAAGAGGAAGGTCGGGATCAGGTCGCCGGCCTCGACGGAGTTGTTGGCGCTCTCCGGACCCACGATCCCTCGCGGGTCACCCTTGCCGAACTTCCGCTTGTCCTTCGCGGTGGCGACGGCCTGCCCGTAGGCGAGCCAGGTGCCGGCGGTGGCACCGACGCCGGGCAGCACGCCGGCCCAGATGCCGATCAGAGCGCCCCGGATGACGTGTGTCCAGTGGGTCAGCCACTCGCGGATGCCGGATCCCCAGCCGCCGGTGAGCTCCACCGGCTTCTCGGTGACTCGTCGCTGCCCCACCCGGCTGGCGATCTCGGCGAGCCCGAACACGCCCAGCGCGACCGCGACCAGGGAGATGCCGTCGCTGAGGAACAGTGACCCGAAGGAGAACCGCTCCTCGGCGGTCGTGGGCGAGGTGCCGACGAGACCGAGCAGGAGCCCGAGCAGGCCGGCCGTCAGGCCCTTGACGACGTTGCCGCGCGAGAGCACGGCCGCGAGCGAGACCCCGAGGATGGTCAGCATGAAGAGCTCCGGACTGCCGAAGGACAGCACCAGGGGCCGGGCCAGCGGGATGGCGAGGGTGAGCCCGACCGCTCCGATCAGGCCGCCGGCCATCGAGGAGAGGAAGGCGAGCGACAGCGCCCGTTTGGCCTGTCCTTGTCGTGCCATCGAGTAGCCGTCAAGCATCGTCACGCTGGCCGAGGCGGAGCCGGGTGCGCCGAGAAGTACGGCGGCGACCGTGTCCGAGGTGTGCACCACGGCCAGTGCTCCGATGAGCATCGCGAGTGCGGGCTCGGGCTCCATGCCGAACGTGATCGGGAGGAGGATCGCCACCGCGCCGGTGCCACCGAGGCCCGGGATCAGGCCGATGACCAGACCGGCCACCACGCCGACGGCAAGCATCATGAGAAGCGAGGGATCGGCCAGGGAGGCCAGGGCCGAGAAGGCTGCGTCAGTCATGTCTCTGCCCTCAGTCGATCGTGATGTCGTAGTCGGTCTCGAGCAGCTCGAGGACGTCTTGGCGGACGCTCTCGTCCACCTGGTACGCCTCACCGATCCGGTCGGCGAGGTCGGGTGAGGCATCGAGCGGATAGCCACCGAGCACCTCGGCGGCGGACTTCTGGAACGCGGGATCGGCACCCATCTCGTCAGCCGTCGAGCGCAGCAGCTCGACCGCCTCGTCCGGTGTGCCCTCGGGCACCCAGAGCGCCTTCTGGTAGGTGTAGGTCAGCGCCAAGATGGCGCGGTAGGTCTCCATCGCCTCGGGGTCCGGCTGCTTGCCATGGAGCTTCTCGTACGCCTCGACGACGGTCGGCAGGTCGGGGAAGTTGGGATCGCGCACGATCTCACCGTCCTCGTTCACCTGCCCGAGCGAGAAGAGCGGCACCGCGGTGCCGTCCTCGACCAGCGGCTCGACCGCCGGCTCGTACGACGATGTCGTCTGGTAGTCGATGTCGACCTCGCCGCGCTGGAGCGCGAGGTTGACCGGCCCGCGGCCCTCGAAGCCGAAGGTCGAGTCGATGTCGGCGGAGAGCAGGTCGAAGGCCAGCATCGTCGTGAGGTCGAGGCTGGTGGCCGCGATGCCCCCGAAGATGAGCGGCTTGTCCCGGTCGACGAGGTCCTCGATGCCGTCCACCCCGGCGCCGGTCCGGGCATAGACCACCGCGCCGGTGCCGTTGGCCAGAACGGGCCGCAGCTTGTTGAAGTCGTAGCGCACCGCCGGCATGTCAAGGAGGTAAGGCACCACCGTCGAGGCGGTGCTGACCAGCACCTCGGTGCCGTCGGTCTTCGCCGAGGTCATGAAGTGGTTGGTGCCGAGGATTCCCTCGCCACCGTCGTCGTTGACCGGAGCCAGGCCCGGGGAACCGGGCACCGCCTCGGTCAGCTCGGCTCCGACGAACCGCGCCCAAGTGTCCGTGCCACCACCCTCGGCCAGCGGGATCATCATCTCGACGGTCTCACCCGAGTAGTCGCCGTCGGCCGTGGAGGCGGCCGGATTCAGGAAGTCCCCGCCGAGGAGGGAGACGCCCACCGCCAACGCGGTGAAGCCGGCGAGGACGGCGCCGGCGAGTCGTGGGGTCGGCGCAGGCCGCTCCGGCGGCTCCTGCGGCGGGCCGGCATCCTCGTCTGCGGTCGTGGTCACGTCCTCTTCTTCGACGTGCTGGGTCATGGGTTCCTCCAGGTGTAGCGAGCCTCACACGGGCATCCCGTGTCAAGGGGTCAGATGGTCAAGCCGATGCGGACGGCAGCAGCGGGGGATCCGGCAGAACGACCGATCCGTGGGCGAGGCGGCGGTAGGTGCGTACGACACCGACGACGGGGACGCCGTGGTGCTCCTCGGCGAAGGTGCTGACCCTGCCCGCCGGCGTTCCGAGCCGGAGGCCGGTGGCGGGACGCCCGGCCGGAACGAGGTCGTGGACCACCGTTCCGGGAGCGTCCGCGGCCAGCGTCAGCGCGACCGAGCCGGTCACCGGCACCGCCGGATGGAAGCGACCCATCGACAGCATGCGAACGGTCAGATCGCTCCCCTCCTCGCCGGCCGGATCGGGTGCCGAGACGAGCGCGAGTTTCGGAACGGCCCGGGCGACGCTCTCCTGAGTCGGGGCGAGCCCCATCAGGACACCTGCCTCCCGGCGTACGGCATCGAGGCGGGCGAGGAGCCCGGGCACCGTGTCGAGCTCAGCGATGTCCTCGCCGCCGCGCACACCGAAGTCGGCGGCGTTGGCCGCGACGACCGGAGCGCCCGCGTCGATGAGCGTGACGGTCACCCCGCCCACGGCCTCGGACAGGACGTCGCGCTGATGACCCGTCGGGAAGAGCCGTCCGGTGCTCCGGCCCGCCGGGTCGACGAAGCCCATCCGCACCGGAGCGCCGAGGAAGGGAACGCCGGGGATGGCCTCGGACGGGTCCTCGTCGAGTACGCCTCCGGGGGTCGGCACGCGCTGCACGATGAGCTGGTCGGTGTTGGTGTTGAGGACCCGGACAGCCGTCTCCGGTGTGCCGGTCCGCACCCATCCTTCGCGGATCGCGAACGAAGCGACCACCGCGGAGCAGTTGCCGCAGTTGCTCCCCCAGTCGACCTTGGCCTCCTCGATTCCGACCTGGGCGAACGTGTACTCCACGTCCACCCCGGAGGTCGCCGAGGGCGCCAGGATGACCGCCTTGCTCGTGGTGGACGTGCCACCGCCCACCCCGTCGATCTGACGGTGGTCGGGGCTGCCGTAGATCCGCAGCAGCACCTCGTCGACGGACAGATCCGGGACGTGCAGGTCGTCGCGACGGAAGACCCAGCACTTGCTGGTGCCACCCCGCATCCATGTCGCGGCGATCTCGCGCATATTGCCTCCTGGGCCGAGTCGTCCGGGCGTTCCGGACCCACACAGACTGGAGCCGCGTGACTTGTAGCACAATCACGAGTTCGAACATGATCGTGTAGCAGAACTGCATGCTCAACAGGCGCCTCCGGGACGCCTCTGCACCCCGCCCGGCGTCGGCGCGGCTGAAGCAGCACTGCACGCCCCTACATGGCCATGTAGAAGACCTTCATGCAGACTGGGATCGTGCTCGACATCAAACGGCTGCAGATCCTGTTGGCGATCGTGGAGGAAGGGTCAGTGACCAGCGCGGCCGCGGCGCTGGGCTATACGCCTTCAGCGATCTCGCAGCAGCTGCTCAGGCTCGAACGCGAAGCCGGGCAGCCGCTCCTCGACCGCCATGCCCGGGGCATGACCCCGACGGACGCCGGCCTCGTCCTCGCCACCCACGCCCGCAAGGTCCTGCGCCAGCTGGCCGCTGCCGAGTCGGACCTCGCCGACATCGCCGGCGTGCGGCGCGGCAGCGTCACCCTGGGGACATTTCCCACCATCGGCAGCTCGTTCCTGCCTCTGGCCGTCCGCCGCTACCGCGAGCTCTACCCCAACATCGCGCTGACCATCCACAGCGGTCGCGAGGACGATCTCGTGCGCATGCTGGAGGAGGGCAAGGTCGCCATGTCCCTGCTGTGGGACTACGCCTGGGAGCGGGTCGTCAACGACGAGCTGGTGCTGACCGAGCTCTTCACCGACCCCACCGTGCTCCTCGTCGGCGCCACCCACCGCCTGGCCAGGCGGCGTACGGTGCGGATGGCCGATCTCGCCGAGGAGCCCTGGATCATCCGCGCGGGCGGCCACCCGGTCGTCGAGGTCCTGCAGCGGAGCGCCGTCGCCGCGGGCTTCAACCCGACCATCGCCTTCCAGGCCAACGACTATCAGGAAGCCCAGGCCATGGTCAGCGTCGGACTGGGCATCGCGCTCGCACCGAGAACGGCCACCGTCAACCAGCATCCCGACGTACGCGTGATCTCCCTCGGCGACACCGCTCCTCCACGACGCGTCCTCGTCGCCCACCGCGCGGGCCGGGTCCGCAGCGCCGCCGACCTGGCCCTGCACGACGTGCTCGTCGAGACCGCCTCGACCTACTCCTGAGCAGCAACGGAGGGGCTCAGGCCTGGTCGCCCTCCCAGACAAGCGGCTCACGGGTAGGGAGCGGCGCGGTGAACCCGACGCGTCGTACGGGGTCGAACTCGGTCTCGCTCCCGGGCTCGTCGGTGTGGACCCGGTCGGGACCGCCGGAATGGCTGACCGATGCCTCAGGAAGGGCAACGTCGTGGTGGAGGACCTCGATGGTCCCGTCGAAGTAGCCCCGTGGCGAGGCGTCCTGTCGTCCGGCGATGTTCCGACCTGCCATGCGCCTCATGATGGCACTGCGCCATCCTGTGCCGCACCGATTTCACCGAGGAAGCGGAAGGATCACCCGGCCAGGGGACGCAGGCCGATCTCGGTCAGTCGCCGACCGCGGCGCCGGAGCAGGTCCTGGAAGGCAGCCGCGAGCGTCGAGGGCCTGCGGTCGAGCCAGCAGGCACCGATGTGACGTACGGCCTCGGGGTCGGTCAACGGCACCTCGACGCAGCCGACAGCTCCGTGCGGGTCGCGGGGTGCCAGGCTCACCCCGAGACCGGCGGAGACCAGCCCTCGGAGCGTGGCGAGGTCGTCGCCCTCGAAGCCGATCGTGGGCGTGACGCCGCTGGCCTGAGCGAGGCCCTCGAGCAGCGTACGCATCCCGTAGCCGCGCTTCATGCAGATGAACGTCTCCGCGCCGGCCTCCTCGAAGCTCACCCGGGCGCGTGTCGCCAGGCGGTGGCCAGGCGGTACGACCAGGACCAGGGGCTCGGTGTGCAGCCGCCACTGGCGCATGCCGGAGCCCTCCTCGAGCGGTGAGATCAGCGCGACCTCGGCGGTGCCGTCGGTGACCGCCTCCAGGCACCGCGGACGCGAGGTCTGGATCAGGTCGACGGACGTGCCCGGATGCTCCTGGAGGAACGCCTTGACCAGCGCCGGCACGACCCGCTCGCCGAGGGTGCTCTGGAACGCGAGGGCGATCCGTCCGCGGGCACCTGACTCCTGGGCCTGCACCGCCTCGATGCCAGCGGTGGCCGCCGCCACCGCGGCGGCGGCGTGCGGGGCCAGCGCCTCCCCCGCCCTGGTGAGCCGCAGACCTCGTCCGTGCCGCTCGACCACGTCCACGCCGAGCTCCCGACCGAGGCGAGCGAGCATGCGGCTCACCGTGGGCTGCGGCATCTGCAGCAGCTCGGCGGCGGCGAGCGTCTGTCCCGTCTCGGCCAGGGCGGCGAGGGCCGGGAGCATCGGCAGGACGTTTCGTGCGGCGGCATCCACACCACCATCGTATGCGAATCAGCATTCTTTATGCACCATCCATGCATTGGACGCATGGTTCTCTGCTCCTTAGCGTGATGGGGTGAACGAGCAGGCAACGACCGTCCCGGGGCGTCGACGGGTACTGATCGCTCTCGTCGCGATCGGGATGACGACATTCGTGCAGCTCTACTACCCCCAGGCACTGATCCCGGCGCTCAGCCGTGACTTCGCCGTCGATGCCTCGCGGGCCGCCCTGACCGTCTCCGGGGCGACGATCGGACTCGCCGTCGCCGCGCTCGGCTGGTCTTGGATCGCCGATCGGATCGGCCGCGCGAGGGCGATGACGATCGCGATCGTCGCCGCGGCGGCCATCGGGCTGGCCCTCCCGCTCGTGACGTCGTTCCCCGTCCTCATTCTCCTCCGCGTCGTCCAGGGCATCGCCCTGGGCGGCACCCCCGCGCTCGCCCTCGCCTACCTCGCCGAGCAGGTCAGCCGACGCGACGCCATGGCCGCCGGCGCGACGTACATCTCCGGCACGGTCGTCGGCGGCCTGGTCGGGCGGCTGATCGCCGCGCCGATCGCCGACGTGAGCGACTGGCGTGCGGCGGCGCTCGTGGCCGGATGCGTCAGCGCGCTCGGCGCCGCCGTCGCGGTCACCACCCTGCCGTGCGAGCGCCGCGACCGACTCAGCCCCGCGACATCACGGCCTGGACCAGCCGGCGTGTGGCCGGGGATGGTCGCCAACCTCACCAACCCCGGGCAGCTCGCGCTCTACGCACAGGCCTTCTTCCTGATGGGCGCGCAGGTGGCGGTCTTCAACTACCTCGGCTACCGGCTCGAGCTGGAGCCGTTCGACCTCCCGCCGGCACTGACGGCGGTGATCTTCCTGGCCGGCCTCTCCGGTGCCGTCTCGGCCCGGCTCGCAGCCACGCTCGCCGGACGCTTCAGCCGCAGGCGCGTACTCCAGGCCTCGTCCCTGACCATGGTCGCCGGCGCCGCGATGACGATCCCCGACCGGCTGCCCTCGGTCCTGATCGGACTGCTGCTGTTCACCACTGCCTACTTCTCGGCACACTCGATCGCGTCAGGCTGGGTGGGCCCGATGGCGACCACCGGGATCGCCCAGGCCACCTCGCTCTACACGCTGTTCTACTACGCCGGCTCCAGCCTCTTCGGTTGGCTCGGCGGTCTCGCCTTCGCGGCCGGCTGGACCGGCACCGCGACCATGGTCATCGCGATCACCCTGATCGCCTACGCCGCCGCCCGCACGCTCCTACCCCGATCCCAAAACCAGGATCCGGATCCGAGGTGAGACATGGTGGACGCAGAGGGACTCGAACCCCCGACATCCTCCTTGTAAGGGAGGCGCTCTACCAACTGAGCTATGCGTCCGAAGCGCCCCAAGAGTACGCGATCAGGGGCGGGCCCGACGAACCGGGCCGTAAATGGAAGTTGAGCCGCTGACGTCTCGGGTCATCAGCGGCTCAACACCTAAAGAATAGATCCCACCCAGGGCATAGGAAAAGCCATGTAACCAGCCTGTTAACGGACCTTTGATGACCCGTAAACTACTTCCTACGCCGCCGCGTGGAGCTGCCGGAGATGCTCGTCGAGGTCGCGGCCGTCGGCATTGTCGTTGTGCACGGCCCACCGCACGACACCCGACTTGTCGATGATGTAGGAGGAGCGTCGCGGGGCGCCGGTGCGGTCGTTGAAGACGTCATAGGCCTGGGTGACCTCGCCGTGCGGCCAGAAGTCGGAGAGCACCGAGAAGTTGAGCCGGTCGGTGTCGGCGAACTGCCGCATGGCGTACACCGGGTCGCACGAGATCGCCAGGACCTCGGTGTCGAAGGTGACGAACTCGTCGAGCCGGTCGCGCAGGCCGCTCATCTCGCCGGTGCACACGCCGGAGAAGGCGAACGGGAAGAAGAAGATCGCGACGGCCTTCTTGCCGTGGAAGTCGGAGAGAGTGACGTCGGCGCCGAACTGGTCGCGGAGCGTAAAGTCCGGAGCCGGACCACCGATCTCGAGTCCACTCACTGCCCTGCCGCCCTCTCGCCGTTCGACTCTGCCGCCTCGTTGTCCCAGGTGGCCAGCTCGCGCCGGAGCACCTTGCCGGTCGCGTTGCGCGGCAGAGCCTCGGTCACGACGATCTCGCGTGGCACCTTGAAGCGAGCCAGATTCTCCTTGACCCAGTCCTTCAACGCCGCATCGACGTCACCCTCGGCGCCAGGAACCAGCACCACGAACCCGCGCAGCCGCTTGCCGAAGTCGGCGTCCTCGACCCCGACACAGGCAGCGTCGGCGACGAGCGGGTGGCGCATGAGGCAGTCCTCGACCTCCTGCGGGAAGACGTTCTCGCCGCCGGAGACGATCATGTCGTCGTCACGGCCCTCGACGTAGAGCCGGCCGTCGGGCCCGAACCGCCCGACGTCGCCGGTCGCCATCAGACCGTCGACGACCTCCTTGCCGCCTCCGCTGGTGTAGCCCTCGAAGAGGAGCCCGTTGCCGACGAAGATCCGGCCGGCCTCACCATCGGGTACCGGGACGCCGTCACCGTCGAGGATCTTCATCTGTGTGCCCCACGGAATCTTGCCGGCCGAGGTCGGCGCCTCCCGCAGGTCGACGGGGTCGGCGATCGAGGCATAGGAGACCTCGGTCGAGCCGTAGATGTTGTAGAGGCTGTCGCCGAACCGGTCCATCCACTCCAGCGCGAGATCGCCAGGCAGCGCCGAGCCGGAGGACGCGACGGCCTTCAGCCGGGAAGCGATGCCCTCCAGGTCGTACGCAGCCAGCGTCTCCTCCGGCAGCGACAGGATCCGCTGCATCATGACCGGGATGACCACGAACGAGTCGGCTCGGGTCTCCTCCAGCGTCGCCAGCGCGTCCTCCGGGTCGAACCGGCGGCGCAGGATCATGGTGGTGCCGAGCAGCTCGGCGAAGAGCAGGTGGGCGATCCCCCAGGTGTGGAAGAGCGGCGCGGCGATGAAGCAGCGCCAGCCATCCTTCATCGGCATCCGCGACATCAGCGCGATCGCCGCGTCGACCCCGGCCTCCTGACGCGGCGCCGACTTGGGCGCTCCCGTCGTGCCGGAGGTGAGGATCACGATCCGCCCGTGCCGCTTCGGCGGCTGCACCGGACGCGCGTCGCCGTGGACCAGCGACTCGAGAGTCGCGCCAGGGTCCGCGGAGTCGACCCACGCGACCAGGCGATCGGCCGAGGTCGCCGAGGACAGCAGCCCGGTGAACTCCTCGTCGTGGATGATCAGTGCGGGCTTGTCCCGTTCCAGCACCCCGACGAGCTGCGGACCGGCGAAGGCGGTGTTGAGGTAGAGCGCGTCGGCGCCCAGCTTCGCGACCGCCAAGGTCGCGTCGACGAACCCGCGGTGGTTGCGGCACATGATCGCGACCCCGTCGCCCTCACCGACCCCCCGGGCCGCCAAGGCCCGGGCGATCGCGTTGGAGCGACGGTCGAGCTCGGCGTACGTCAACGAGCCGAGCTCGTCGATGAGCGCGGTGCGTCGCGGGTAGCGGTGGGCGAGGCCGATGAAACCGCCGGCCGGCCCGGTGCCCCAGCGCGCCAGCGCCAGGCCGGTCCGGGCGAGCCCGAGGGGGTTGACCGGCCGGACGATGCCGGAACCGGCCAGGATCTTCGCCGCGGATCCGGCGGTGCGCGCCTTGGCAGCCGTAGTCGAGAACACCGTTGGGAGTGTAGCCAGGCTCACGCTAGGTCTCCTGTGGGTGTCCAGCGGTCCCAAGACTCGCCGGCATCAGACCGGAGTCTTCGGCGCCAGCAGACGCGTCGCGGCCCAGTCCTTGCTCACAGATGCGGTGGTGGTCTGGGACAGTCCGGCGATCGGTGCGGCCTCGGCGATGTCGGCCGGGTCGACCGCACCAGGGCGGCCCACCTTCGGCGTCAGCAACCAGATCACGCCGCCTCCGACGAGATCGGTCAGCGCGTCGACGAGACTGTCGACGAGGTCACCGTCGTCGTCGTCGCGCCACCACAGCAGCACAGCGTCGACCACGTTGCCGTAATCGCCGTCGACCAGGTCCGCGTCGACGGAATCTTCGATGGCGACCCGCAGCTCGTCATCCGTATCGTTGTCCCAGCCCAGTTCCTGGATGACCATGCCGGACTTGAGGCCCAGCCGGTCCGCAGGCCCTGTGGCTGCGGTCGAGCTCACGTGTCGTTCCTCCAAAAGCTTGATGTCCACGCCGCTTGCATGAACTTGGTTGGTGGTAGTCCAGCGGAGAACGCTGGTCCACGCAACCCCACCCGCCTGTCATACGCTAGATAACGGCGTGTCGGAGGCCTTTCAGGCCCTCGGATCGAGCAGATGGAGCAGTACGTTGCGATCCTGCGCCGTCCCTGCCGACGGGTGCTCGGCGAGGCGCACCTTCGGTCCCTGCCAGTCGTTGGCGGACAGCTCACGAGACAGCGAGGCGAGGTGGCCCACCTCCTCGATCGACCCGCTCCAGCGCGCGGGACCGGCGTGGTCGAGCATCGTGGTCGCGATGGTGAGCACGTCCCCGTCGGAGATCAACTCGACGATCCGGCCCTGCTGCGGCCAGTCGATCAGGGACGGAGCGGTGACCTCCCACCACGAGCCGCGAGGCTTCACCGACGTACGATGCGTGTGCCCGTTGAGCCAGAGCACAGCGCTCTCATGACGTGAGACGGTCTGCTCGACCTCGTCGCTGAGCACCCGGCGGGAACCGCCGGCGCCGCTCATGTCGCTGACCAGCGAGGCCACGTCGTGGTGACTGGCGATCACCGCGAGCCGCTCGTCGTAGTCCGTGGAGGCGAGCACGGCATCGAGCCACTCCAGCTGCTCGGCGTCGATCGATCCCTGGAAGCCGCCGGCCGGGTTGACCGTGTCGAGGACGACGAAGGTGACCTCGTCGTTGGCGTCGTAGCGGTAGTAGGGCTTGCCGCCTGCCTTGAAGCCGTGGCCCGGCGGCTTCGCCTCGTCGTGCACGTGGGAGTCGACGAACTCCTGCAGCGTCGTCTGCCGGCGGCGCCGGTCGGGGGTCACCTCGTACGGCTCGAGCTCGGCCAGCATCCCGAGCGCCACCGGGTCACCGGAGATCAGCCCGGCGATGAGCTTCGCCTTGGCCTCGTCGGTCCAGTGCTCGGGCATGGCGATCGCCTTCAGGTCGCCGACCGCGATCTCGCCGATGGCGGAGCTGCCCGGCACGGTGCCCTGCAGCAGCCCGTCATGGTTGCCGTTGACCGCCAGCCAGGGCACCTCCAGCCCGGGTGAGTCGATCGCCTTGCGCACGGCCTTGAGCAGCCCGGGGACGAGGGGGAAGCCGTGGTCTCCCCGACGCATGTCGTACGTCTCGCCCTGGGGGTGCCAAAAACGCTTGTCCGGCAGGGCTGCGACGCCCTCGTAGTGCAGCATGTCGCCGGAGTCGGGGGTCAGCCGGCCGCCGTCGAGCAGGGTCAGATACCAATCGAGCTCGTTGTACTGCCCGTTGTCGGTGTTGTCGCCGGTCGCGATCGCGAGGTCCAGCGGGCCACCGCCGACGGGACCCTCGGTGATCTCGTTGACCGCCTCGACCATCGCCGCGCCGACCTGCGCGGTCAGCAGCTCCTGGGCCCGGTACGTCCCGATCTCGTCGATCAGCTCACGGGTCGTGGTGTCGGGGTCCATGAGCCGGTCCAGGACCTCGACCCGCGCCGGCGACTGGTGGTCGCAGATGTGCATGTCGGACAGGTGCGCGACGGTCAGCACCGGGTCACCCAGATCCTCGGGCTTCCGCGCCAGATCGGTGCGCGAGACGTGGCGCTCCTGCGGCCCTTCGGCCAGACGTACGTAGGTGCCCTTCCGGCCACCCGCGACGATCCGCCCGCTCTCGCTCGTGACACCCATCTAAGCCGCCTCTTCTCCCTCACGACCGGCCGCCGCGATTCGTGGGCGAACGATACTCCCAGGCGCCAGGTCGCCGCGGTCCCGACCGGGTAGAGAATGTCCGTGTGATCGACCGGGCGGAACCAGATCGAGGGGCACAACTGCGATCCCAGTTGCTCCGTGCCTTCCCCTCGGCTGCGCTTTCGGCCGCTCATCGCGCCGTCGACCTGGTTCCACCAGCAGAGTTCTCGTCCCCCGGCCTGATCCAAGCCAGCGCGCCCTCGGCCTCGCACTGAGTGGGGATATGGACTGGTGCGCGCCCTTCGTCGTACAGCTGCTCGGCGAGTACGTCGTCGAGATCTGCATGGACATCGAGGAGCTTCTTGCTGACGGCGCGATGACCTATCCGAACGTGGCTCGCGGGCTCCAGCACTTCGCTGAGTCCAACCCGGCTTTCATGGCGC
Source organism: Nocardioides sp. NPDC058538 (assembly GCF_042719275.1). Taxonomy (NCBI): domain Bacteria; kingdom Bacillati; phylum Actinomycetota; class Actinomycetes; order Propionibacteriales; family Nocardioidaceae; genus Nocardioides; species Nocardioides sp. NPDC058538. Next base: position 30,594 of record NZ_JBHXNY010000036.1, read on the forward strand.
TCACACGAGCGCGCGCGACGAGCTACTGGTCGGAGTATTACCGGGCCGACTTCCCCCACATCAACACGTATCCCGCGATCCGTGCGCTCGACCAGATCAGGCGGCGAGCCTGAGTGGTGGGTCGATGTCGCTGCTGACGTCGACGGTGCCGGCTGGTCTGACGAGGTATTCGTAGCCGTGGTGGCTGCGCCATCGGTAGGTGCCTGCTCGGATCCGGTGATAGCGCCAGCCGTGGTGGGTCTTCATCCGGTGGTGCTGACGGCACAGCGGAGTGAGGTTCTGACTGCTGGTCGGGCCGCCGTCGGCGTAGGCGGCTCGATGGTCGAGATCGCAGTGTTCGGCGCGGGCCTGGCAGTACGGGAAGCTGCACTTCTGGTGGATCAGGACGGCCTGACGCCGTTGCCGGGCGGTCGGGATGTACCCGGCGGTCTCGATATCTTCGGCCAGGTCGACCACGATGGTCGGTTTGATGACGGTTCCGGGGGTGGTGGCCCACTGTTCGAGACGTTCGATGCTGACCAGGCCACGGGTGTTGGCGAGGCGCACCAGCCCGGTACCAGCCAGTTCGCGGGTCTCGGTGTGGATGACCAGCTCGATCACCCGAGCGACGCCGGGGACTCCGTCAAGGGAGCCGGAGTTGTAGGCCCGTGCCAGCACCCCGAGCGCCGCGGCCCGTCGTAGGTCGAGGCTCGCGTCGGCGTAGTCGTCGTGGTCGAGGAGGCCGTGCGCGATCGTCGCGACGGCTTGTTCGAGGTCGAGGGCGTCGGCGGCGTCGAGGACCCCGTCGACATAGCCCAGCGCCAGGACGGCTTGGCCTTGTTCAGCGCCCGTGCCGACAAACGGGGTCGTCTCGTTGGTCGTAATGGTGACCGAGCGGTGCTCGGCTGCATCCGATTCCGCGATATCGGCAGCGACATCAGGCTCGAACAGTGCCGCGGCCTGGGTGATCGCCCGTTCGAGCTGGATGGGTCCCATCTGGTGGGCGTAGGGCCCGATCTGCTGGTCGACCCAGGCGACGACCTCGGGATCGAGGTGGCGGGTGAGGTCCGCGATCCGCCGCGCCCGCCAGGTCAGCAGCGACCCGTCCAGGATCCGTGCCCAGACGTGCTTGAGGCGGTAGCGCAGCTCGACCGCGTCCCCGAGGAACCTCTTGCCCGCCTGGGTCGACCGACCCAGAGCAGCCGCGAACTCCACCGCCGCGGCCTCCGAGACCAGCGGCGCCCCGGGCCCGGCCAGGGGCAGCATCCGGTCCCCGAACACGTCGCCATCGAGCCGTGCTGCTTCCTCCACGTCGTCGACCGAATGCAGTGCCGCGAACCTGGCGGCAGCGATCAACACATCCCGGTCAGCCTGCTCCGCAACCGCCCGAGACGTACGCACCACGGCCAGCAGACCGCTGGTGGTGTCGTCGGGGTCGAGGAGTGCTTCCATGACCCGTATTTTACCAGTGACCACCGACAGAATCCGACGCATTTTCCCTGATCAGATGGCATACTGACGCCAGTTTCGGGGGCGGGTTGGCGGGGACACGCCAACTGACGCGAGGTGCCGGGCCCGAGCTCGGCAACGCCGGCACCCGACCCGAACCGAAGCCCGACAGGGCTAGGCCGCCGACCCGATAGCCAGCCATCTTTTTCGAGGTGGTGGCCGGAGTCCAGGACCGCCGAAGGTGGCCGGCGGGCCGAAGGCCCGTCATCTCGACAAGCTCGATACATCGCCTTGACGCCGGCCGCCACCTCGAAGACCCTCCCGAAAGGGTCGGCGGCCAAGCATGCGGCAGCGACGAAACACTGTCCCTCCGAGAAAGCCCAAGCCGAGACTCAGCCGGTATAGACCGTCCCCTTCCCATACAGCGCCTTGGTGACGGACGAGAGATACCCACTCGCGTCAGCAGACCCGAGGTTGTGCGTGTTGAACACCCCGTACCCCTGAGAGACCGTCGGAGAGGCAAGACTGGCAGCAGTCGAAGACGAGGTGCCCTGGATGTTGATCGCCGCAGGCGCCAGCGCTGCTTCCCGAGCCCAGGAACGTCAGGCACACCCCAGGTCCCGTAGTAGGGATTCCAGGCGTAGTCGAGCAGGTAGACGAAGGAGAAGTCGTCGGGCTGACCGGTGCCGTTGGCGCCGTAGTCGGCCCACTCGTCGTCGAAGTCGATCCCGTCCGGTCCAGAGCGGGTCACCACCGAGGCGACCTGGTCGGCGAACGTCTCAGCCGCAGGCCGATGTCGAAGACGTTGCCGTCTCCGGCGGCGCCCACGCCGAGCAGCATGTGCCTGCGTGAGATGTGGGGAACTGACATGGTGCTGGTCTCCTTCAGTCGCGGTGGAACCTCAGGGTGCGGACCTCGAAGGCACCGAGCCCGAGCGCGACGACACCGCCGTCAGCGCTCACCTCCGCGATGGGGTCCTCCACGAGCGAGATCTCCTCGACCCGCCCGAAGCTCTCGGCGACACGCAGCTCCCCCTGCGTACGCGCGCCGGTCGACTCATAGACACGCACGACCAGGTCGCCGGAGCGGTCGGCGGCGAGCTTCACGCTCGAGATCACCAGACCCGCGCCGGAGACGGTCACCAGTGGATCGACCGCACGGGCTCCCGACACAGGACGGGCAGGCGTGTTGAGCGCGGCACCCGCCTCCGTGGCGTCCGCGACGGAAGCCCCGATGACCAGGCCGTAGCGGTGGGTCTGCACGCCCTGGTCGGTCTCCGGGTCGGGGAAGCGCGGCGCGCGCAGGAGCGAGAGCCGTACCTCCGTCGTCATCGCGGTAGGCCGGGTGACGTCGAAGCCGTACGTCGAGTCGTTGACCAGCGCCACCCCGAACCCAGGTTCGGAAGCCAGCACCCAGCGGTGCATCGAGGTCTCGAACTTCGCCGCCTCCCAGGAGGTGTTGGTGTGCGTCGGGCGGCGGTGGTAGCCGAACTGGGTCTCGGCGAGCGTCTGTTCGGCCTTGACGTCGAGCGGGAAGGCGACCTTGAGGAACTTCTCGGTCTCGTGCCACTCGGTGCTCTGCGAGATGTCGAGCACCCGCGAGCCGGGAGCGAGCGAGAGCACCTGCATGGTCGAGGAGTCGGCGGAGATGGGGCGCTCGATGACCAGCCCGTCGGGCGTGACCGAGATCGAGGTGACCTCGCGCAGGTCGGTGACCCGGTTGCGATAGAACCGGTCCACGTCCCAGGCGTCCCACATGTTCGGGAAGTCCTGGTGGAGCTGGAGCAGGTTGGCCTCGGCCCCGGCCGGGATCGCGTCGCGCCCGGTCGCAAGATCGATCGCCGAGGTGATCAGCCCCTCGGCAGAGACGGTGACCTGGACGATGCCGTTGTCCAAGACGTACGCCCCGTCCTGCTCGATCACGGAGACCGCCGCCACGGGCTCGGCCGCCGTGACCGCACCCGAGCGCCCGTCGGCACGCAGCGCGACCGTGCCTTCCCCTGCAAGGGCGGTGAGGGAACGCTTGATCAGGGCCGTGGCCGCCTCCGCGACCCGGGCATACTGGGAAGCAGCCTCGCGGTGGACCCAGGCGATCGAGGTGCCCGGCAGGATGTCGTGGAACTGCTGCAGCAGGATCTGCTGCCACAGCGCGTCCAGCTCGTCGTAGGGGTAGTCGAGAAGACCACGAACGGAAGCGGTGGCCGACCACAGCTCGGCCTCGACGAGCAGGTGCTCGCAGCGCCGGTTGCCCTGCTTGGTGAGGTGCTGGGAGGTGAGGGTGGCGCGGTGGAGCTCGAGGTAGAGCTCGCCGACCCACACCGGCGGCTCGGCGAGCTCCGCACGAGCCTCGGAGAAGAAGTCGTCGGGGTGGCGCCAGGACACCTGGGCGGAGCCCTCCAGGTCACGGAGCCTGCGGGCCTTGCCGGCCATCTCGCGGGTGGTTCCGCCACCGCCGTCGCCCCAGCCGACCGGGGCGATCGACCCGGTGGCGAGCCGGTTCTCACGGAACTGGCGCGACGCCTTGGCGACCTCCTGGCCGGAGAGCCGGGAGTTGTAGGTGTCCATCGGCGGGAAGTGGCTCAGGATGCGGGATCCGTCGATGCCCTCCCACTCGAAGGTGTGGTGGGGGAACTTGTTGACCTGGTTCCAGGAGATCTTCTGGGTGAAGAACCACTCGAACCCCGCCCGCTTCATCAGCTGCGGCAGGGCCGGCGAATACCCGAAGGAGTCCGGCAACCAGACGCCACGGCAGCGGATCCCGAACTCGGTCTCGAAGAACCGCTGGCCGTAGAGGAACTGCCGCACCAGCGACTCCCCCGACGGCATCGTGGTGTCGGACTCGACCCACATCCCGCCCAGCGGGATGAAGCGACCCTCGGCGACGGCGGCCTTCACGCGCGCGTAGACCTCGGGGCGGTGCTCCTTGATCCACGCGTACTGCTGGGCCGACGACATCCCGTAGCGGAAGTCGGGGTCCTCGCCGAGCAGCTCGGTCATCGAGGAGGTGGTGCGGGCGACCTTGCGGATCGTCTCGCGCACCGGCCACAGCCAGGCGGAGTCGATGTGGGCATGGCCGATCGCGGCGATCTGGTGGGCGGAGTCGTGCGCGGTCGGCTCGAGGACCCCGGTGAGAGCCGAGCGGGCCGAAGCCGCCGACTCCGCGATCTGCTGCAGGTCGACCCGGTCGAGGGCGTCGTCGATGGCCTGCAGGATGCGGGACTTGCGCGGCCCCTCGGGCAGCTCGACCTGCAGCTCGTGGAGCGTCTCCAGGTCGAGGCAGAGCTCGAAGACGTCCTCCTCGAAGACGGCCAGCTCGATCCGACGGGTCGTGTAGAGCTTCTTGGGCGAGGAGGTCCGGATGTCGCCTTCCTGGGTGGGCAGGAAGGGGTGGTAGTCGAGCAGCACCGGGTTGGCCGCGGCCTCCAGGAAGAGCTCGATCTCTTCACCACCGGCCGCCGCTGAAGCCACCAGCACCCACTGGTTGCGCGGGTTGAGGCTCTTGATCGGCTCGCCTTCGGGGGTGTAGACCAGCCCCTCGCACTGGAATCCGGGCTTGTTGACGTCGAAGCCGAGGTCGCAGACCAGCTCCACGCGCCTACCGGCCCACTCCGCGGGCACCGTTCCGGTGATCCGGAACCAGGTCGTCCCCCAGGCCGGGCCCCAGTCGGTGCCGACCTCGACCTTCTCGTACGTAAGGGCCAACCCCTCCGTGGGAGGGATCGGCTCGCCCGGCAGCTCGTGCCACTCAACGCTCACCGGCGCCGCGATGGTGTGGACCGCCGGCCACAGGCGCTCCTTGAGGACCCGGCTCACCCGGCCTTCGGTGAGGTGTACGTCGTCGTGCATCAGTGCTCGTCCTCGCTCACTAGAATTCTCACTTCACGGTCGTCTTCAACCTCGCGCCGCAGCGTCGAGGTCCATATATTGCGCGGGTGCCAGCGATTCCTACACCCTCGACGACTGCCCCGTTGCGCTTCGGCGCCAACCACGTGCCCTCATCCGGCTGGTTCTACTCCTGGCTCGACTTCGACGCCGACCAGATCGCGCGCGACTTCGACGACCTCGCGGGTCTCGGCCTCGACCACGTACGCATCTTCCCGGTCTGGCCGTGGATCCAGCCCAACCGCTCGCTGATCCGGTCCTCGGCGGTCGACGACGTGCTCACCACCGTCGACCTGGCCGCCGCCCGCGGGCTCGACGTCTGCGTCGACCTGATCCAGGGCCATCTGTCCAGCTTCGACTTCCTGCCCTCGTGGGTGCTCACCCACCACCAGCGCTCGCTCTTCAGCCACCCCGAGGTGCGCGAGGGTCTGCGCACCTACGTCGACGCCCTCGCCGGTGCGGTCGCCACCCGGGACAACGTCTTCGCGCTGACCCTCGGCAACGAGGTCAACAACCTGTGGCCGTCCAACCCGACGACCGTCGCCGAGTCCCGCTCCTGGGCCCAGGAGCTCCTCGAGACCGCGCGCAAGGCCGCCCCTGGCCTGCTCTGCCTCCACTCGCTCTTCGACGACGCCTTCTACGCACCCGACCACCCCTTCGGACCCGCCGACGTCACCACCCTCGGCGACCTCAGCACCGTGCACTCCTGGGTCTTCAACGGCGTCGGCGCGATCGACGCGCCCCTGGGTCCGGCCACGCTCACGCATGCCGACTACCTGGTCGAGCTCGCCGCTGCGTACGCCGCCGAGCCCGGGCGCCCGGTCTGGCTACAGGAGATCGGCGCTCCCCTGCCGGAGATCGGACCCGACAGCGTGCGCGAGTTCGTCACCGGAACCGTCGACCACGTCGTCCAGAACCCTGCCCTGTACGGCATCACCTGGTGGTGCTCCCACGACCTGGACCGATCGCTGGTCGACTTCCCCGAGCGGGAGTACGACCTCGGTCTCTTCACCGTCGACCACCGTCGCAAGCCTGTCGCCGAAGCGCTGGCCGAGGCGATCGCCGAGCACAGCGGCCCTCGCCCGACACCCACGAAACGACAGCAGCTCGAGTGCCCCGTCGACCTGATCCGCGAACCCGAGCGCCGCACGGAGATCGCCCCCGGCAGCGACTTCCACCGCGCCTGGGTCGCCGCCCGGGTCGGCGGGCCTGTCGAGATCGTCCCGCGGAGGGCCTGAGCTCAGCGAGCGGCGTACGCGGCCTGGCGCTCGGCAGCCTGGCTGCGCTTCCACGTACGGAAGCTCTCCTCGTTGTTCCCGCGGCGCCAGTAGCCGGAGATCGACAGGTCGCCGCGCGGCACCCCACGGTCGCGCAGCAGGTAGGGACGGATCCGCTGCATCGTGACCTCGGCCTCGCCGTGCACGAAGGCGTGCACCCGGCCGAGCAGGCAGGGCAGCTCACGGACGACGGCATCCAGCGGCGGGTCGACGGTGGCGTCCAGCCAGCGCACCTCGACCCCGGCCGGCGCCTCGACCTGCTGGAGATGCGACGCGGAGGGCACCTCGATCACCGCATAGCCGACCGCGTCGGCCGGCAGCGCCGCCAGCGCCGCCCGGATCGCGGGCAGACCGGACTCGTCACCGACGAGCAGGTGCCAGTCGGCGGCCGGGTCCGGAGCGTACGTCCCGCCCGGCCCGCGCATGGTGAGCACGTCACCGGGACCGGCAGTCGCCGCCCACCGGCCGGCGACGCCCTCGTCGCCATGGTGCACGAAGTCGATGGCCAGGGTGCCCTCGGCGACCGAGGGGTCCAGCGCCGTGTAGGTGCGGCAGACGGTCGAGCCGTCGCCGACCGGGATCTCCAGACGTACGAACCGATCGGTGCACACGCTGCCCTCGAACGCGGAGAGGTCCTCGGTGCGGAGATGGACGCGGGTCATCCCAGCGCTGAGACGCCGGGTCGAGGTGACCACGACCCTCGTCTCCGGCTTTGTCTCCGGCTTCACCGCGCGAAACATGAGGGGAGCCTAACCTAATTTCCGAGAAATGCGGATGACGGCCCGCGCACTGCCCTAGAGTTGCGCCGTGCTCTACTCCGCCGGGTTCGAGTTCGAGTATGCCCTGGTGACGGAGTCGCCCGACGTAGGCGCGGGCACGTTTCGCGACATGGGCACCTTCCATGACTTCGTGGATCTCGACTTCGACACCCTCCAACGCGCCCTTGCCGACGACTCCGGCACCACCGACGAGGACCTCGTCCGCGGTGACCTCGGGATCAAGAGCGGCTACTGGTACCTCGAGGGCGACGAGCGGTTCGACGCCGACGGCACCTTCACGTCGATGCTGGTCAAGGGGGTGGAGATCCGCACCCCGATCTGCTCGAGCACCACCGAGGCCGCCGACCGGCTGATCGATCTGCAGGACGACATCTCCAAGCGTCTCGCCCCCATCGGCCTGCACCTGGGCATCGTCGGCTTCAACCCGATCCGCGAGGCGTACGTCCTCGACCCGCCGCTCAACGGGTGGGAGCAGAGAATGCGGGACGAGCATCGTGAGTACGACCACGCCGAGGTCTCCAACCTCAGCTACGGCCCCGACATCAACCTCTCCTTTCCCGGGCTCTCTGCGGAGCAGGTCGTCGAGGTGACCCGCCGGCTGACCTACTACAGCCCCTTCATGGTGCCGTTCAGCTTCAGCTCGCCCTTCCACGCCGGCCGGAGGTGGCGCGGCCCCAGCAAGCGCACCTACGAGCGCACCTGGCGACGCGTGGCGGCGCGCTGCTTCGTCGAACCGCCCGCCGGCGCGGAGCCCACCATGGTCCACCCGCCGCGGATCCCGCGCGAGGAGGGACGCATCGAGTTCAAGGCCTACGACGCCTTCCTCTCCCGCGACCTTCTGCTCGCCGGCGCGGCGCTGACGCTCGGCGTCTGCCTCGCCGACGACCTGCCTGGACATGCCGACAAACCCAGCCGTGACCTGCACCAACGCTCCGCGACCGACGCGTTCGCCGACCCGGAGATCGCCGCCGGTGCGCGCGACGTGCTCGCCTCCGCCCACCGAGCGCTCGCCGGCATGCCGGAGGCCGGCCACCTCGACTGTCTGGACCAGTTGCTGAGCGCGGGGCGCACCCCAGCCGATAGCCTTCTGGACGAATATTCGCGCACAGGCCTGATGTACCTCCCGGAAGGACTTCGTTGACTGATCTCCCCGCCGACCTGACCGCTGACCAACTCATGACTCAGCCCGCAGAGGCCGACGTGGCGATCTGTGGAGCAGGCCCGATCGGCGCTGCGACAGCCACCTTCCTGGCCCGGTCCGACCTGCGCGTGGTCCTCATCGACCACGACCCCGCCGACGACCCCGCCCATGTCGCGACCTACCGCTATGCGGGCGGCAGCATCCGATGGACGTGGCCCGATCCGGTGAAGCGCGAGATGACGACCCAGACCGAGCAGTTCATCCGTGGGGCCGCGGCCGGCGCGGAGCTGGAGATGATCGAGAACACGTACCACCTGCTGCACACCGGAGAGCACATCCCCGCGCTCAACGTCTCCGCGACCGGACTCGTCGGGCTCCTGCGCGACCAGGCGCAGGAAGCGGGAGCGACGTTCGTCGACGCGCTCGTCACCGGCGTACGCCCTGATGGCAGCGGTCACGTGGTCGAGACCTCGCGCGGCGCGATCCGCGCCCGCCGAGTCCTGGGCGCGATGGGCGCAGCGAACGCCTCGGTGTTTCCGCAGGCCAGCGTCGAGGCCGAGAAGCGCCAGCTGTTCGTGCTCGACCTCCCGGTTCCCCCCGAACGGGAGCAGCTGCCCCACACGATCGTGCCGATCGGCGACGGCTTCGGCTACGTCTTCGTGAAGCTCATCGACGGCCAGCTGCGCGTCGTCGTCGGGCAGGAGGACATCGTCGAGGACGAGGACACCTCCGGCCCCGTCGACCACTGGAAGGAGATCCTCGACAGCGGGCTCGCCACGACGCTCCCCTGGCTACGCGATGCCCGCGTCGACGACATCCTCTGGGGCGTCGACACCGCACAGAAGACGCTGGTGGTCGACGAGCCCAGCCCAGGCGTCCTCGTCGCCAACTGCGGCAGCGCCATCCGCTCCGCGGCCTGGCTGGGACGTACGCTCGCCGAGCGGCTCGCGGCTTAACCGTCGAGCTCGGCCCGGGTCGGCGGGTTGGCACCGGCGCGCGAGACGGTGACCGCCGCCGCCCGGACGCCGTGGGCGAGCACCTCGCGACGGTCGCGCTCGAAGTCGTCCCAGAGCGCGTCGACCAGGCCCGCGGAGAAGGTGTCGCCGGCGCCGATGGTGTCCACCACGGTCACCTTCTCGGCCTCGACGTCGATCCGCTCGGATGCGGTGATCCAGCTGGCGCCGTCGCCGCCGCGGGTCACCGCGATCGCACCGGCACCGAGCTCGAGCAGCCGCGCGGCCGCCTTGTCGAGCCCGACCCCGGGGTAGAGCGTCTCCAGGTCCTCGTCGCTCGCCTTGACCACATCGGCGTACGCCGCCGCCCGCTCGATCCGCGAGACGACCTCCTGGCCGGTTCCGGTCAGCGTGGGGCGCATGTTGATGTCGTAGAGGACCCGGACGGAGTCGGGGAGCCCGTCGAGCAGCGCGAAGACCGTCTCGGCGCCCGGCGACAGCACCGGCGCGAGCGAGCCGACGTGGACGAAGCGCGGCGTCCCCACCGCGATCTCGCCGAGCTTCCACTCCAGGTCGAAGACGTACGTCGCCGACCCGTCGGCCGTGATGGTGGCCTGCGCGGTCGAGGTGCGGGGCAGCACGTGCGGGTCGCACGCCATCCGGACCCCGGAGTCGGCCAGGTGGGCGGCCAGCGCCTGCCCACGGGCGTCGTCGGCGTAGGAGGCGACGTAGCGCACCGGACGGCCGAGCCGGCCCAGCGCGACCGCGACGTTGGCGCCGCTCCCGCCGGGGTGGTCCCGGGTCACGCCATCGGCCGTCGTGACCACGTCGACCAGCGCCTCACCTACCACCAAGACGTCAGCGGCGGCATTGTCACGATCCAGGCTAGTCACGGCGGCAGATTAGCAACTCGGCGTACGAACGAATTTTCCGGGGTTGACCAGCAGAAACCGCCTACTGTCCAGTAACCCACCGCGGGTGGGCGACCGCTCTCGACCGCGTGCGACCATTGAGGATGTGACCGAAGAATCCACCGAGACGACTGGTGGTCCGCAGGGCCCTACCCCCGCCCAGCCGACCGTAATCCACGAGGGTCTACCGACCCAGCTTCCGGACATCGATCCCGAAGAGACCAGTGAGTGGCTCGGCTCGTTCGACGCGATGCTCGAGTCGAGCGGACGCGAGCGAGCCCGCTACATGATGCTGCGTCTGCTGGAGCGAGCCCGAGAGAAGTCCGTCGGCGTCCCCGCACTGCGCAGCACCGACTACATCAACACCATCCCCTCCGACCGCGAGCCGTGGTTCCCGGGCGATGAGGACATCGAGCGACGCATCCGGGCCTTCATCCGGTGGAACGCCGCCGTCATGGTCTCCTCCGCCAACCGCAAGGGCCTCGAGGTGGGCGGCCACATCGCCACCTACCAGTCCTCCGCGAGCCTCTACGAGGTCGGCTTCAACCACTTCTTCCGCGGCAAGGATCACCCCGGTGGCGGTGACCAGGTCTTCATCCAGGGCCACGCCTCCCCCGGCATCTATGCGCGCGCTTTCCTCGAGGGCAGGCTCAACGAGGAGCAGCTCTTCCGCTTCCGCCAGGAGGTGCAGCACGGCGTCGGCCAGGGCATCTCCTCCTACCCGCACCCGCGCCTGATGCCCGACTTCTGGGAGTTCCCGACGGTCTCGATGGGCCTGACCGGGATCAACTCGATCTACCAGGCGCGGTTCAACCGCTACCTGCAGAACCGCGGCGTCAAGGACACCTCTGACCAGCGCGTGTGGGCCTTCCTCGGCGACGGCGAGATGGGTGAGCCCGAATCGCTCGGCGCCATCCGGGTCGCCGCCCGCGAGGAGCTCGACAACCTGGTCTGGGTGATCAACTGCAACCTGCAGCAGCTCGACGGCCCGGTGACCGGCAACGGCAAGGTCATCCAGGAGCTGGAGTCCAACTTCCGCGGCGCCGGCTGGAACGTCATCAAGGTCATCTGGGGCCGCGAGTGGGACCAACTGCTCGCCAAGGACGTCGACGGCACCCTGGTCAACAAGATGAACTCCACCCCCGACGGCCAGTTCCAGACCTACTCGGTCGAGACCGGTGCCTACGTCCGGGAGAACTTCTTCGGCTCCGACCCGCGCCTGCGCAAGATGGTCGAGCAGATGAGCGACGAGCAGATCCGCAAGCTCCCCCGCGGCGGCCACGACTACCGCAAGGTCTACGCCGCCTTCGACGCGGCCACCAAGACCGTCGGGCAGCCGACCGTCATCCTGGCCCACACCATCAAGGGCTGGACGATCGACGCTCTGGAGGGCAAGAACGCCACCCACCAGATGAAGAAGCTGACCATGGCGGACCTGAAGAAGTTCCGCGACCGTCTGCTCCTGCCGATCTCCGACAAGGAGCTCGAGGCGACCTACGAGCAGACCGGTGCGGCGCCGTTCTTCAACCCGGGTCCCGAGTCGGCCGAGATCGAATACATGATGGAGCGCCGCAAGCAGCTCGGCGGCCCGCTCCCCCAGCGCCGGGTCGAGTTCAAGCCGCTCACCCTGCCGGGCGAGAAGGTCTACGCCGAGCTCAAGCAGGGCTCCGGCAAGAACAAGATCGCCTCCACCATGGCTACCGTCCGGCTCCTCAAGGACTGGATGCGTGACCCGGAGATCGGCAAGCGCATCGTGCCGATCGCGCCCGACGAGTACCGCACGTTCGGCATGGATGCGATGTTCCCGAGCGCGAAGGTCTACAACCCGGGCGGCCAGCAGTACGAGTCGGTCGACCGGAAGTTGTTGCTCTCCTACAAGGAGTCCGCGCAGGGCCAGATGCTGCACGAGGGCATCTCGGAGGCGGGGGCGATGGCCTCGGCGACCGCTGCCGGCACGGCGTACGCCACCCACGGCGAGCCGATGATCCCGTTCTACATCTTCTATTCGATGTTCGGGTTCCAGCGCACCGGTGACTCGATCTGGGCGATGGCCGACATGATGGGCCGTGGCTTCCTGGTCGGCGCCACCGCCGGTCGCACCACGCTGACCGGTGAGGGTCTCCAGCACGCCGACGGTCACTCTCCGCTGCTGGCGGCGACGAACCCGGCGGTCGTGCACTACGACCCCGCGTTCGCCTACGAGGTCTCGCACATCATGCAGAGCGGCCTCGAGCGGATGTACGGCACCTCCGAGGAGCACCCGCACGGCGAGAACGTCATCTTCTACCTGACGGTCTACAACGAGCCGGTCAGCCAGCCCAAGGAGCCCGAGAACGTCGACCTCGAGGGCATCCTGAAGGGCATCCACCAGGTCTCGACCGCCGAGGGCGAGGGTCCGAAGGTCCGCCTGCTGGCCTCCGGTGTCGGGTTCCCGTGGGTCGAGGAGGCTGCCCGAATCCTCGAGGAGGACTGGGGCGTCAAGGCCGACACCTGGTCGGTCACCTCGTGGAACGAGCTCGCTCGCGACGCCATCGACGCCGAGCAGTGGAGCCTCAACCACCCCGGTGAGACCCCGCGCACGCCGTACGTCACCGAGAAGCTCTCGGCGTCCAGCGGCCCCGTCATCGCGGTCTCCGACTACATGCGGGCCGTCCCGCTGCAGATCGCCCGCTGGGTGCCGGACGACTACCGCGTCCTCGGTGCCGACGGGTTCGGCTTCGCCGACACCCGCCCCGCCGCGCGTCGCTTCTTCCAGATCGACGCCCAGTCCGTCGTCGTCCAGGCCCTCCAGGCCCTGGCCGAGGCCGGCGAGATCGACGCAACGTTGGTGAAGAAGGCCTTCGACACCTACCGCATCGACGACCCGACGTCGACGAAGGGCATCATGCAGGAGGGCGGAGACGCCTGAGCGTCTGTCCGTCAGGTCGGGGGCTCGGAGCAACTGTTCCGGGCCCCCAGCCGCATCTCCAGGTGGAAGGATCAGCAGTGTGACCAATCAGGCGACCCTCGATACGCGTCGGCGGACCGCGACGGCGCTGCGGCGCGCGACCGGCCGGCTGGCGACGGCCGCCACGTCGCGCATGGACGACGCGATGCCGTGGTTCAAGGACCTCTCCGCGAAGAACCGCTCCCTCGTCGGCCTGATCGTCCAGGCCGGCATCAAGGAGTTCGTCGGCTGGTATGGCGGTGGTGCCTCCGCCGACACCGCCAAGCCCGACCTGGCAGCGTCGATGTTCGGCGTCGCGCCCCGTGCGCTGACCGGCATCATCACGCTTCAGCAGACCGTGGACCTCGTACGCCTCTCCATCGAGGTGGTCGAGGCCAACATCGACCACCTCCTCGGGCCCGAGGACGCTGCCGACGTCCACGAGGCGATCGGCCGCTATGCCCGTGAGGTCGCCTTCGCCACGGCGGAGGTGTACGCCCGCGCCGCCGAGCAGCGCGGCGCCTGGGACGCCCGCCTCGAGGCGCTCGTGGTCGACGCGGTCCTGCGTGCCGAGACCGACGAGGTCGTCCTCTCCCGGGCCAGCGCGCTCGGCTGGGACGCCGACCTGCCGCTATGTGCGGTGCTGGGTCATGCCCCCGACGGCGTCCGCCTAGACGCCGCCATGGAGGAGGTACGCCGCCGCGCCCGCGCCCACGACCTGCACACCCTGTGCGCGGTCCAGGGTGACCGCCTCGTCGCCCTGCTCGGCGGCATCGAGGACCCGCTGGAGGCGGCCGAGCGCATCGCCGACCTGTTCGCCGACGGTCCCGTCGTGGTCGGACCGATGGCGGCCGGGCTCGCCACCGCCGCCGAGTCCGCCCGGGCCGCGCTCTCCGCCTACCGAGCCGCACCCGGCTGGCCCGACGCGCCTCGCCCGGCACGCAGCCAGTCGTTCCTGCCCGAGCGTGCCCTGGCCGGCGACGCGTGGGCCCACCGCTACCTGATCGAGAATCTCTATCGGCCGCTGGTGGAGGCCCGCAGCACCCTGATCGAGACGCTGGCGGCGTACTTCGCCGCCGGAGGCGGCCTCGAGGCCACCGGTCGCACGCTCTTCGTGCACCCCAACACCGTGCGCTACCGGCTCAAGCAGGTCGCCGAGCTCACCGGGTTCCTTCCGACCGACTCCCGCGACGCTCTCGCCCTCCAGGTTGCCCTGATTCTCGGCCGGCAACAGGACCACTAGCCCTGGCAGCGACGCAAGTTGTAGAACCCCTACAAGATTGCGTGACAGATATTCGTTGCCGCTGAAGGTGAACCGACACCCCTCCAGACGGGACTATCGTTGCGTGCTCGTCATTGTCGCCCCAGGACAAGGTGCTCAGACACCAGGATTCCTCACCCCGTGGCTGGAGGACCCCGCTTTCGCCGCTCGTATGGAGTGGCTCTCAACCGTCGCAGGCATCGACCTGATCGACTACGGCACCAATGCCGACGCAGAGACCATCCGCGCCACCGAGATCGCCCAGCCGCTGCTGGTCGCCACCGGCCTGGTCGCGGCCCTCGAGCTCTTCCCGCAGCCCGCGGACGCCTTCGGCAAGATCGGGGCCGTCGCCGGCCACAGCGTCGGTGAGATCACCGCCGCCGCGGGAGCACGCGCGATCAGCGCCGAGCAGGCGATGGTGCTCGTCCGCGAGCGGGGCAAGGCCATGGCCGAGGCCGCCGCGAAGACGCCGACCGGCATGACCGCGGTCCTCGGCGGCGTCCGCGAGGAGGTGCTGGCCGCGATCGAGAAGCACGGTCTCACCCCCGCCAACGACAACGGCCCCGGCCAGATCGTCGCCGCGGGCACCCTCGAGCAGCTCGAGGCCTTCGCCGCCGATCCGCCCGCCAAGGCCCGGCTGATGCCGCTCAGTGTCGCCGGCGCCTTCCACACCAAGCACATGGAACCCGCCGTCGGCCACCTCGCCCGGCTGGCCCAGAGCGTCTCGACCCACGACCCGCGTACGCGCCTGATCAGCAACAAGGACGGCCAGATCGTCCACGACGGTGCCAAGGCGCTGGACCGGATCGTCGGCCAGATCGCCAGCCCGGTGCGCTGGGACCTCTGCCTCGACACGATGTCCGACATCGGCGTGACCGGCATCTTGGAGATGCCGCCGGCCGGCACCCTGACCGGCATCTCCAAGCGCGCCCTCAAGGGCGTCGAGACCTTCGCCCTGAAGACTCCCGACCAGCTCGAGGACGCCCGCGCGTTCGTCGAGAAGCATGGCGAGTCCAATCCGATCGAGACCACGCCGACCTGGCGCATGGTCGTCTCCCCGTCCAAGGGCACCTTCAAGCTCTCCGAGACCGTGTCCGGGGTCGACGTGATTCCGGCCGGCGCCGAGATCGGCGCCATCGCCAGCCTCCGTGACACGATCGCGATCACGTCCGCCCACGGCGGCGAGGTCATAGAGTGGCTCGTCGAGGACGGCGACCTCGTTTCCCCCGGTCAGCCGCTGCTGCGTCTGCACCCGACAGGAGTCCAGAACTCGTGATCTCAGCCCCGACAGGTTCACCGCACGCCCGCATCCTCGGCGTAGGCGGCTACCGCCCGACCCGGGTGGTCCCCAACAGCGAGATCGTCGACCTGATCGACTCCTCCGACGAGTGGATCCGCACCCGCTCCGGCATCACCGAGCGTCGCTGGGCGGGCGAGGAGGAGACCGTGCAGATGATGTCGGTCGCCGCCTCCCGCAAGGCTCTCGAGCACGCCAAGATCGGCATCGACCAGATCGACTGCGTCATCGTCGCCACCGTCAGCCACCTGCGCCAGACCCCCGCGGTCGCCGCGCTGATCGCCGACGAGCTCGGTGCCGACCACCCGGCCGCCTTCGACGTCTCGGCGGCCTGCGCCGGCTTCTGCCACGGCATCGCTATGGCCAGCGACTTCGTCCGCGGCGGCAGCGCCCGTCACGTACTCGTCATCGGTGTCGAGCGCCTCTCCGACATCACGAACCCGCACGACCGTGGGACCGCCTTCATCTTCGCCGACGGCGCGGGCGCCGCGGTCGTCGGCCCGAGCGAGGAGCCTGGCATCGGCCCGGTGGTGTGGGGTTCCTCGGGCGACAAGGCCGACCACATCCAGACCCCCGACTGGTTCGAGGCGAACGAGGCCAAGGAGACTCCTTGGCTGACGATGCAGGGCAACCCCGTCTTCCGCTGGGCCTCCTACGCCATGGCAAAGGTCGGCCAAGAGGCGCTCGAGAAGGCCGGCATCACGGCCGACGAGCTCGACTGCTTCGTCCCACACCAGGCCAACATGCGCATCGTCGACGCCCTGGCCCGCTCCATGAAGCTTCCGGAGTCGGTCAAGATCGCCCGCGACATCGCCACCATGGGCAACACCTCGGCCGCCTCGGTCCCGCTTGCCCTTGAACGGATGATCGAGGAGGGTCAGGCTGAGTCGGGCGACACCGCCCTGCTCATCGCGTTCGGTGCCGGTCTGGTCTACGCAGCCCAGGTCGTCGTCGTTCCGTAGTCCCGCAGCACCCCAGAGTTTCACCACACAAAAATCCGAGAGGAAGCACCACATATGGCCACCACCGAAGAGATCCGCTCCGACCTCGCCGAGATCGTCAACGAGGTCGCCGGCATCGATGTCGCCGACGTTCAGCTCGACAAGTCCTTCGTCGATGACCTCGACGTCGACTCGCTGTCCATGGTCGAGGTCGTCGTCGCTGCCGAGGAGAAGTTCGGCGTATCCATCCCCGACGAGCAGGTCAAGAACCTCAAGACCGTTGGCGACGCAGTGAGCTTCATCGAGAAGGCTTCCGCGAACGCCTGACGCGCCCCGGCGGCTCGGCCAACCCTCCCAGGCCGAGCCGCCGGATCTGCTTCACCTGACCCAACGCGCCAACACCTCACACGGAGACCACATGAGCAGCCGCACCCGAGTCGTCGTCACCGGACTGGGCACCACCAACCCGGTAGGCGGAGATGTAGCCACCACCTGGGATGCCTTGATCGCCGGCCGCTCCGGCATTCGCGAGCTCACCGAGGAGTGGGCCCAGGACCTTCCCGTACGCATCGCTGGCCGCATCGCCGTCGAGCCGTCCGAGGTCCTGGAGAGGGTCAAGGCCCGACGCCTGGACCGCTCCGCGCAGTTCGCCGTGGTCGCCGCGGCCCAGGCCTGGAAGGACGCCGGCTTCGAAGGCACGGCCACCGAGGCCGGCCTCGACGGCGAGCGCCTCGGTGTGGCTGTCGCCACCGGCATCGGCGGCGTCACCACCCTGCTCGACAACTACGACACGCTTCTGGCCAAGGGGCCGCGCCGGGTCAGCCCGCTTGCCGTCCCGATGCTGATGGCCAACGCCTCGGCAGCCAACATCTCGTTGATCTACGGCGCCCGCGCCGCAGCTCAGACCCCGATCTCTGCCTGTGCCTCCGGCTCCGAGGCGATCGCCCTGGCCGCCGACCAGATTCGTCTGGGCCGCGCCGACGTCGTCCTCGCCGGTGGCACCGAGGCAGCGATCCACCCGCTGCCGATGGCGGCGTTCGCCAACATGATGGCCCTGTCCAAGACCGCCTCCGGCCCCGACGGTGGCGACCCGACCGCGGTCAGCCGCCCCTGGGACACCGGCCGCGACGGCTTCGTACTCGGTGAGGGCGCCGGCATCGTCGTTCTCGAGACGCTCGAGCACGCCCAGGCCCGCGGCGCCCGGATCTACGCCGAGGTCCTCGGCGCCGGCGTGACCGCCGACGCCCACGACATCGCCCAGCCCGACCCCGAGGGTCGTGGCGGCAGCCGCGCCATCAAGCGCGCGCTCGAGGACGGCGACATCGACCCGAACACCATCGTCCACGTCAACGCCCACGCGACCTCGACCCCTCAGGGCGACATCGCCGAGGGCCTGATGCTCCACGCCACCCTCGGCAAGCAGGTCGAGAACGTCGTGGTCACCTCGACCAAGTCGATGACCGGCCACCTGCTCGGTGGCGCCGGAGCCCTCGAGACCGTCGCGACCGTCCTGGCGATCCACCACCGCCAGTCACCGCCGACGATCAACCTCGACAACCTCGACCCCGCGGTCGAGCTCGACATCGCCACCAAGGCCCGCGACCTGCCGGTCGGCGACATCGCGGCCCTCAACAACTCCTTCGGTTTCGGTGGAGCGAACGTCGCGGTCGTCTACGGAAGCATCTGATGACCATCACGGTCCCCTCGCCTGCTCCCGCGAGGAAGCAGCAGAAGCTTCCTCGCGACCAGGACCCCCGTCACCCGCTGACCCGCCTCAGGACGCTCTTCGACGAGGGCACCGTCCAGCTCATCTCCCCTGACGACGATTCGGGCATGCTGGCCGCCGTCGGCGAGGTGGGCGGCACCCGGGCGGTCGCCTTCTGCTCGGATGCCACCGTCATGGGCGGCGCGATGGGTGACCTCGGCTGCCGGGTGGTCGTCGACGCCTACCACCGCGCGATGACCGACGGCAGCCCGATCATCGGCCTGTGGCACTCCGGCGGTGCCCGGCTCGCCGAGGGCGTACTCTCCCTGCACGCGGTCGGCCGCATCTTCCACGCGATGACGCAGGCCAGCGGCAAGATCCCGCAGATCTCCGTCGTCCTCGGCCCGGCAGCCGGCGGCGCCGCCTACGGTCCGGCCCTCACCGACGTCGTCATCCTCGGCCCCGAGGGCCGCATCTTCGTGACCGGTCCCGACGTCGTACGCTCCGTCACCGGTGAGGACGTCGACATGCTGCGCCTCGGTGGTCCCGAGCCGCACGGTCGCCGCTCCGGCGTCGTGCACATCCTCACCGAGTCCGAGCGCGAGGCGCTCGACAAGGCCCGCACGGTCACCTCCCTCCTCGGCTCCCAGGGTGGCCTCGACGTCGCCGCGGTCGAGGACAAGGACCTCGCCGAGCAGCTGCCCGAGTCGAAGAAGCGCGCCTATGACGTGCACCCGCTGGTCGAGAACATCCTCGACGAGGGCACCATGCAGGAGCTGCACGCTCGCTGGGCCCCCAACATCGTCACCGCGCTCGGTCGTTTCGGCGGTCGCACCGTCGGTGTCGTCGCCAACAACCCGCTGCGGCTCGGCGGTTGCCTCGACTCCCTCTCCGCGGAGAAGGCCTCCCGGTTCGTACGCCTCTGCGACGCCCTCGGTGTTCCGCTGATCGTCGTCGTCGACGTCCCCGGCTACCTGCCCGGCGTCGGCCAGGAGTGGGACGGGGTCGTACGCCGCGGCGCCAAGCTCCTGCACGCCTTCGGGGAGTGCGTGGTCCCCCGGGTCACCCTGGTGACCCGCAAGACCTACGGTGGCGCCTACATCGCCATGAACGCCCGCTCCCTCGGCGCGACCAAGGTCTTCGCCTGGCCCGGCGCGGAGGTCGCGGTCATGGGCCCGGTCGCCGCCATCCGCATCCTGCACCGCCGCAAGCTCGCCGAGGTCGCCCCCGACCTCCGTCCTCAGGTCGAGGCGGAGCTCGCGGCCGAGCACGAGCGTCTCGCCGGTGGTGTCGACAAGGCTGTCGAGATCGGTGTCGTGGACGAAGTCATCGAGCCGTCGGCGACCCGCGGCGCGATCGCGGCCGCCTTCGAGGAAGCGATCCAGACCGTCGGCGTACGCCGCGGTGCTCACGGCAACATCCCACTCTGACCGACACCGTTCAGACACAGACTGAGGCCCCGGAGCTCGCGCTCCGGGGCCTCAGTCGTCGTCGGCCGTGCTCTGCGGCCGACGGGGTCGATCAGACGACCTGGTGCAGCCAGCGTACGGGGGCACCCTCCCCCGCGTGACGGAACGTCTCCAGCTCGTCGTCCCACGGCTTGCCGAGAAGCTTGTCGACCTCGAGCTCGAGCGTGGTGTCACCGAGGGCGGCCTTGACGACCGCGGCCTTGAGCCGGTCCTCCGGGATCATGATGTCGCCGTGCATCCCAGTGACGGCATGGAAGACGCCGAGGTCAGGGGTGAAGGAGTAGCGCGCACCCTCAGAGGTCGACGTACCGTCCTCGGTGACCTCGAAGCGCAGGTGCGTCCATCCCTTCAGCGCCGACGCGATCGCCGCTGCGGAACCGACCGCACCCGACCAGAAGAGCTCGGCTCGGTAGGTGCCGGCCTGGGCGGGCTGCGCCGTCCAGTCGAAGTTCACCGGCACACCTAGCACCCCCGCGACGGCCCATTCGATGTGAGGGCAGAGCGCGGAGGGAGCCGAATGCACGAACACAACGCCTCGTGCGATGCCACGCGAGGCGCTCGGGTCCTTGATCTGAGTGGTCACCGAATATCTCCTTCGTTGCGGCGCGAGCTACGCCTTCCCCAGCGGGCTCGATCATGCGTGAAGGATCATTTCGGTGATCACACGGATGTAGTTGTCCTTCTATTCTTACCTACCGCGCCCAGGATCTCCAGTATCGGAGCAAAACGGCCAGTGGCGACCGGCATAGCTGCCGATCGCCACTGATTGCGGGTTTGCGGCGGACCTCAGTCCCTCTCGACCGTCTTCTCGAGTACCTCGGCCCGCGCCGCGGCGTCGGTGATCTCCTCGGAGTCGATCGCGTAGGTGCGGTGGAACCAGGTCAGCGCGTCCTTGTCCCGACCGGCGTCCTGGAGCGTGTCGGCGTACGCGTAGCGTAGCCGCACGACCCAGGCCTCGCGGCCCTTGTTGTTGAGCGGCGACTGCTCGAGGATCCGTAGTGCAGCGTCGAACTGACCCATGTCCCGACGAGCACCGGCCTCGACGATCGTCATCTCGGCCTTCGCCGGCGCCTCGAAGTTCGCCACCGACGGGCTGTGTGCGAGCTTGATCGCCTGCTCGGGCTGGCCGAGCGCGCGGTGGCAGTCCGCCATGATCGGCAGGTACGCCGTCGCGCCGTTCATCCGCTTCGCCGCACGCAGCTCGGCGAGCGCCTCGGAGTAGTGGCCGGCAGCGTACGCAGCCTCGCCCAGCGCCTCACGGATCACAGCGATCCGCTGCGTACGCGACTTCGCCGCCTTCGCGTGCTGGTAGGCGAGCTCGGGGTCGGAATCGATGAACATGTCGGCAGCGACCAGGTGGCGGGCGATCCGCGCCGCCAGCTTCTCAGGCAGGCCTCGCAGCTGAGCCGAGATCGCACGGTCCAGCTCCTTGCCGGTCACCTCTTCCGGCAGCTCCGGACCGTCGTAGATCCGCTGGTCCGCAGTGCGCTCCTCGCGCGGCTCGTCGAAGCGACGTGGCGGCTTGCCACCGGGCTGGCCGCCACGGTCCTTGGAGTAGCCACCCTTGCGGTCGCTGCTGCCACCACGCTTCGGACCGTCAGAGCGCTTCGGGCCGTCAGAACGGCCGCCGGTGCGACGCTCGTCGCCTCCGCGGCCACCGTCACGACGCTGCTCGCCGCCGCGACCGCTGCCGCCAGCGGAGCCGTCACGGCGATCGCTGCTCCGAGCAGCACCCGGCCGACCGCCACTCGGTCGACCAGCGCTCGGCTTGCCGTCACCCGATCGGCCGCCACGGCCGCCGGTGGATGACGACCCTGAGCTCTTCGGACGCCCGGGGCGTCCAGCGGGCTTTCCGCCTCTGTTGCTACGGCGCTCGTCAGCCATAGCTGCCTTCCTCACTGCTGCGTACCGCAGCCGAATTCGAACGATCCGCAGATCAATTCGCCAGTAAAAGCAGTAGAGGCCGCCCCGAAGGGCGGCCTCTACCTGAAATTTTGTCCGGCGGCGTCCTACTCTCCCACAACCTCTCGGTTGCAGTACCATCGGCGCTGAAGGGCTTGACTTCCGGGTTCGGGATGGGACCGGGTATT
>NZ_JBHXNY010000037.1:0-51910 GCF_042719275.1 Nocardioides sp. NPDC058538
GGCGGCGCCGCCCGCCGCGCGGCGCCGCCCCCCGGGCCCGGGCGCCCCCCCCCCCCCCCGACGGGGGTGACGCCTCGGTGCTAGCCGGTCGCGCCGAAGAGCTCGAAGGTCGTACGCCGCCGCTCCTCGAACCCGAGACCGAGGTAGACCGAGATGGCGCCGGTGTTGGCGACCGAGGCGTGCATCAGCGCGCGAGAGCCGCGGGCGTGGATGTCGGCGGTGACCGCCAGGACGAGGCGGCTGGCGAGGCCGCGGCCGCGTGCCTCGGGCGCGGTGCAGACGGCGCTGATCTCGATCCAGCCGCCCGGGTGCATCCGCTGGCCGGCCATCGCGACGAGGCGGCCCTCGTGGCGCAGCCCGAGGTACGTACCCATCGTGTGGGTCGACTTCTCGAACGGTCCCGGCTCGGTGCGGGCGACGAGGTCGAGCATCTCGGGGACGTCGGCATCCCCGAGCACGACCGCCTCGGGATCGGGCGCGGCAGCGACCCGCGCCGTCTCGACGAGCTGGACCCCTTCGCCACCGCCGACCAGTTCCCACCCGTCCCCGCAGACACCGGCGGCTCCGGTGATCAGCGCGGTCCCACCGGGACCGACCGCCGCGGCCAGGTCGCGCCATGCCTGAGCCGAACTCGGGTCGGAGACGGCGGCGAAGGGCGAGACGTTGGGACGGTAGCGACGAGCGAGTCCCGAGCCCTCGGCGAGCGAGGCGTGCGCACCGGTCAGCGAGTGCCAGACCGGGTTGTCGAGAACATCGTCGAGAAGAAGATCAGGCTGCGAGACGGGCACGCCGGAATTTTCCCACCACCCCTCCCGTGACGGTTAACCCTTTTCGACAGGTGGATCGATAATGGAGGGGTGCCTTCTGCTCTGCCTCCCGGCGACCCCGCCCCCACCGACGGGTCACTGCCGGCCGAATCGCTGAGCACGCTGGGGGAGAAGGGGCTGGGCTTCTACGTCCACGTCCCGTTCTGCACGGTCAGATGCGGCTACTGCGACTTCAACACCTACACCGCGATCGAGCTTGGCCCCGGCGTGAGCCGTCAGACGTACGCCGACCAGGCCATCGAGGAGATCCGGCTGGCGCGCCGCGTGCTGGGTGAGAGTGACAAGCAGGTCGACACCGTCTTCTTCGGCGGCGGCACCCCGACCCTCCTCCCGGCGCAGGACCTCACCAGCGTCCTCGGTGCCATCAAGGACGAGTTCGGTCTCGCCGACGACGTCGAGGTGACGACCGAGGCCAACCCCGACTCCGTCGACCTGGACTACCTGCGCACGCTGCGCGAGGGCGGCTTCACCCGGCTCAGCTTCGGCATGCAGTCGGCCGTCCCCCACGTACTGAAGACCCTCGACCGCACCCACGACCCCGAGCGGGTCCCGCTGGTCGTGGAATGGGCGCGCGAGGCGGGCTTCGAGCAGGTCTCCCTCGACCTCATCTACGGCACCCCGGGCGAGTCGGTCGACGACTGGCGCACCAGCCTCGACACCGCGCTCGCCAGCAACCCCGACCACGTCTCGGCCTACTCCCTCATCGTCGAGGACGGCACCGCCCTGGCCCGAAGAGTCAGAAGAGGCGAGATCGAGATGCCCGACGAGGACGACCTCGCCGACAAGTACGAGCTGGCCGACGCCACCCTGCGAAAGCACGGCCTGACCTGGTACGAGGTCTCCAACTGGGCCGCCGGCGAGTCCCAGCGCTGCCGCCACAACATGCTCTACTGGCAGGGCGGCGACTGGTGGGGTGTCGGTCCCGGCGCCCACAGCCACGTCGGCGGCACCCGGTGGTGGAACGTCAAGCACCCCAAGGCGTACGCGGACCGCATCGGCGCCGAGCAGAGCCCCGCCCACGCCCGCGAGATCCTCGCCGAGGAGGACCGGCGGGTCGAGCGCGTCCTGCTCGAGCTGAGACTCGCCGACGGCCTCCCGTCAGACGCCCTCGACGACGAGGGCCGCGCCGCTGTTCCGGAGCAGGTACGCCGCGGTCTGGTCACCGTCGCCGACGACACGATCTTCCTCACCGAGACCGGCAGGCTCCTCGCCGACGCGGTGGTCCGAGACCTGCTCCCCTGAGTGTCCCTGAGTCCCGGGACCTTGGTCCTGATCGAAGGATCAGGGGTGATCCTGATTGGTAAAGGGCACTCGACAGGGGAGAGTGGAGCCATGGCAACCACAACTCTTTCCCGTCCCAGCAACGACAAATGGATCGCCGGTGTCTGCGGCGGCCTCGGCCAGCGTTTCGGCATCAACTCGAACCTGATCCGGCTGGCCTTCGTCATCTCCTGCCTGCTCCCCGGACCGCAGTTCATCGTCTACATCGTGCTGTGGATCATCATGCCGAAGAAGTCGTCCTACTGAGGGAGCGTCAGACGGGCTCGGTCACGAAGTCGATCAGCTCCTCGACCCGCCCGAGCAGGGCGGGCTCCAGGTCGCCGAACGAGTTCACCCGTCCCAGGATGTGCTTCCAGGCCCGGGCGATGTCGGCCTGATCGCGGTGGGGCCAGCCCATGTGCTGGCAGATGCCCTTCTTCCACTCGATCGACCGCGGCACGTTCGGCCAGGCCTCGAGCCCGAGCCGGCCCGGCTTGACCGCCTGCCACACGTCGATGAACGGGTGACCGACGATCAGCACGTGCTGGCCGACCGCGGAGCGCCGGATCGACTCCGCGATCCGGGCCTCCTTGGAGCCTTTGACCAGGTGGTCGACGAGCACCCCGACCCGCCGCTGCGGTCCAGGCTTGAACGAGACCAGGTGGTCGGCGAGGTCGTCGACACCGCCCAGATACTCGACGACGACGCCCTCGATCCGCAGGTCGTCACCCCAGATCTTCTCGACCAGCTCGGCGTCGTGACGCCCTTCGACGAAGATCCGGGACTCGCGCGCGACCCGCGCCTTGACGTTGTCCACGGCGACCGAGCCCGACGCGGTGCGGGTCGGCTTCGCCGGCGCCGTGCGGGTCACCGGGGGAGTGAGGATGACCGGCTTGCCTTCGAGCCAGAAGCCCGGCCCCAGCGGGAACGTACGCCGCTTGCCTTTTCGGTCCTCCAGGGTCAGCGTGTGCAGGTCGCGGTCGATCCGCACGATCTCACCGACGAAATCGGTCTCGACCTCCTCGACCACGGCGCCCAGCTCTGCGGGAGTCTCGACGGCACGCCCGTTCTTGGGCTTCTTCCAGTCTCCGGCCAGGACGTCGGAGCCGTAGCGATCGCTCATCCGGAGAACGCTACAAGGTTCAGCAGCGAGAACCGGTGAGCACGCGCCCGAGCTGCTCGAGAACCTCGTCCGGCGTGGCCGCGGTCTCCGGGAACCGGAAGGTCACGTGGTGGCCGCCGTCGAGGGTGATCCAGGAGACGTCGACGCTCTCGGCGGTGAGGTTGGAGAGGCGTACGCCCACGATGTGACGCGGCCGCAGCCCGAGTCGCGCCGAGAGCGAGCGGCACAGGTCCGCCTGGTGCTCGTCGTTGGTGTGGGCCGTGATGCGGACCAGCAGATCGTCGGCGATCATAGGACTCTCCAGTGGGGCGGAAACAGTGCAGCGAATGGCTCTAAGGTCAGCCTAACCTAAGGCTATCTCGATAGCGAGAGAAGTAATCCGTTCCACAGAGCGGAGCGGCCACCGGAAACTGGTGCCTGTGACGCGAACCGGTAGGATTGGCACTCGCACGGAATGAGTGCCAGGCAGCCAGGACGATAGGAGGGCAGATGCAGAACGAACGCAGGCTCTCCGTCCTCAGGGCGATCGTCGAGGACTATGTGAAGACCGAGGAGCCGGTCGGCTCCAAGGCGCTCGTGGAGCGTCACGGTCTCGGTGTCTCCCCGGCGACGGTACGCAACGACATGGCCGCGCTGGAGGAGGAGGGCTACATCACCGCCCCCCACACCAGTGCCGGCCGGGTGCCCACCGACAAGGGCTACCGGCTCTTCGTCGACCGGCTGACCACGGTCAAGCCGATGACCGCGGCCGAGAAGCGGGCGATCGCCGGCTTCCTCGAGGGCGCGGTCGACCTCGACGACGTCGTCAGCCGCTCGACCCGGCTGCTCTCCCAGCTCACCCGCCAGGTCGCGGTGGTGCAATACCCGACCCTGAGCCGCTCGACCGTCCGCCACGTGGAGCTGGTCGCGCTGGCCCCGACCAGGCTCCTCCTCGTGCTCATCCTCAGCACCGGCCGCGTCGAGCAGCGACTGCTCGAGGTGACCGAGGAGGTCTCCGAGGAGACCCTGGCCACGCTGCGCGCGAAGATCAACACCGCGGTCGCCGGCGCCGTCATCGCCGACGCAGGCGAGGCGCTGCGCGTGATCGCCCAGCCGGCCGACGCGCCCGCGGACGCGCCGCAGACGGATACATTGAAGGATGGGCTCGCCTCCGCTGTGGCGGAGGCCCTGATCGAGGCGATGAACGACCACCGCTCCGACGAGCGGATCTCCATCGGCGGCACCAGCAACCTGGCCCGCTTCGGCGACAGCTTCGACACCGCCGTACGCCCGCTCCTGGAGGCCCTCGAGGAGCACGTCGTCCTGCTCAAGCTGATGGGCGAGGCGACCGCGGGCGGACTGGTCACGGTGCGGATCGGTGCCGAGGGCCCCTACCAGGAGCTGTCGCAGACCAGCGTGGTCGCGACCGGCTACGGACCTGGTGACGAGGCGCTGGCCACGCTCGGCGTGGTCGGCCCCACCCGGATGGACTACCCCGGATCCATGGCGGCGGTGCGCGCGGTGGCGCGTTACCTCTCCCGGATCCTCGACGAGGCTTGAGCAGCAGACTCGACTTAAGAAAGAACGACGAACTTCGATGGCAGGAAGACGGACGTTGGACCCCTATGAGCTCCTCGGTGTCGACAAGGACGCCGACGACGCAACGATCAAGAAGGCGTACCGGAAGCTGGCGCGCCAGTACCACCCTGACGTCAACCCCGACGCCGAGTCGCAGGAGAAGTTCAAGGAGATCTCCCACGCCTACGAGGTGTTGAGCGACCCGCAGAAGCGGGCTGCGTACGACCGCGGTGGCGACCCGTTCGCGGGCGGTTTCGGCGCACAGGGCGCAGGCTTCTCGTTCACCGACATCATGGACGCCTTCTTCGGCGGCGCCGGTGCCGGCACCGGAGGCGCGGGGCGTGGCCCCCGTCCGCGCGTACGCCGCGGGCAGGACGCCCTCATCCGTCTCGACATCGACCTGGCCGAGGCCGCCTTCGGTGTCACTCGCGACCTCAAGGTCGACACCGCCGTCGTCTGTGACACCTGTGGTGGCGAGGGGGCCGCGGAAGGCTCCCACCCGATCCCGTGCGAGACCTGCCACGGCCAGGGTGAGGTCGCGGTCGTGCAACGCTCCTTCCTGGGCGAGATCCGCACGCTGCGCCCGTGCTCGGCCTGCAACGGCTTCGGCACCGTCATCCCCGACCCGTGCCGCGACTGCAGTGGCGAGGGCCGGGTGCGCTCCCACCGCACCCTGACCGTCAAGATCCCGCCGGGCGTCGACGACGGCACCCGGGTGCAGCTCGCCGAGCAGGGCGAGATCGGCCCCGGCGGCGGCCCTGCCGGCGACCTCTACGTCGAGATCCACGTCGCCAAGCACGCCACCTTCACCCGCAGGGGCAACGACCTGCATTGCACCGCGAAGGTGCCGATGACCGCGGCCGCGCTCGGCACCACGCTCAACCTGCCGACGCTCGAGGCCGACCTCGTCGGCGAGGGCGCCGACCAGATCGACCCCGAGGACGCCTCGATCCAGATCGACCTCAAGCCCGGCACCCAGTCCGGCACCGACCACGTCCTGCGTGGCCGCGGTGTCCCCGGTCTGCGGGGCGGTCGCGGCGACCTGATCGTGACCATCAACGTGGAGACCCCCACCAAGCTCGACCTCGAGCAGGAGGCGCTGCTGCGCCAGCTCGCCGAGATGCGCGGTGAGGAGTCCGTCCAGGGCCAGCTCAAGGCGGCCCACAAGGGCGGCGTCTTCTCCTGGTTCAAGGACACCCTCAACGGCCACTGAGCAAGCGCGGAGCTGACATGACCCTTCCCGTCCACCTCGTCGAGTCGCTCGTCGGCACCCGTGTCGGCGACGTCATCGAGGTGAGCGGTGACGAGGGCCACCACGCGGTCGTCGTACGCCGCCTCCGGGTCGGCGAGGAGGTCGTGCTCACCGACGGTGCCGGCGAGGGCGTCACCGGCACGATCGCGCAGACCACCAAGAAGTCGATGACCGTACGCGTCGACGAGATCATCCTCGGCGACGCGCCGCCCGAGCCCGCGCTGACGGTCGTCCAGGCGCTGCCCAAGGGCGACCGCGGCGAGCTCGCCGTCGAGATGCTCACCGAGATCGGCGCCGCCAGCATCGTCCCGTGGGCGGCGACCCGCTCGGTCGCCGTCTGGAAGGGCGAGCGTGCGGTCAAGTCCCTGGCCCGCTGGCGGGCCACCGCCCGCGAGGCCGCCAAGCAGTCGCGCCGGATGTGGCACCCCGAGGTCGAGCCGCTGGCCACCACCGACGCCGTCGTGGCCATGATCGAGGCGGCCGACGTCGCCGTCGTGCTCCACGAGGAGGGCACTCTCCCGCTCGGCGCGGTCCCCGTCGTCGACGAGGGCACCCTCCTCGTCGTGGTCGGCCCCGAGGGCGGTCTGACGGAGGAGGAGATCTCCCTGTTCGAGAAGGCCGGCGCCACCACCATCCGTCTCGGCGGTGAGGTCCTGCGCACCTCCACGGCAGGCGTGGCGGCGAGCGCCGCCCTCCTGGCCCGCACCCGCCGCTGGGACTGACCGCCGACTGCCCGGCGTGGTGGGTTCCTCCATCGGAGGTGCCGGGTGAGTATGGACGCATGAGGAGCACACGTACGCGTCCGGCGGGCGCCATCATCGCTCTTGCTCTCTGCGGCGTACTGGCTGGTGGGTGCGGAGGCAACGATGCTGTCGCCGAGGATCCAGAGGTGTCGGCAGAGCCGTCCGAGGAGCCGTCGACGCTGCCACGCACCTCCGGCCTGATCACGCTGGCGGCGCCGGCCGAGGGAGCAACCGTCGAAGGCAGCTTCGAGGCCTCGGGCAAGGCCAACTCCAATGAGGCGAACGTGCCGTGGGAGGTCCGCGACACCACCGGCGAGACGGTCCTCGAGGGAGCTGCGACCGCCGAGGGCTGGGTGGACAAGCTCTACCCGTGGAAGACCACGGTCGACGTCTCCGAGCTCGAGCCGGGGACGTACCTCTTCATCGCCCGCACCGACGACACCTCCGACGGCGAGGGGAAGCCTTCCGAGGAGGTTGGCGCCCGGATCACCGTCGAGTAGGAGATCATCGCTACCGTGATCCTCACCGAACGGCAGCTCAACCGGACCCTCCTGCTCCGCCAGCACCTGCTGTCGCGGGCCTCGATCACCCCGGCCGCGATGATCGAGCATCTGGTCGGCCTGCAGGCGCAGGAGTCGCTGCCGCCGTTCTTCGCGCTGGCCGCCCGGCTGGAGTCGTTCGACCCCTACGCGCTCAGCGCCCAGCTCGAGTCGAGCGCGCTGGTGCGGCTCTCCTCGCTGCGGTCGACGATCCACATGCACACCGCCGCCGACGCCGCGCTGATCAGGGCCTGGACCCAGCCGGTCCACGACTTCTACACCCAGCGGGTCGAGATCGTCCGCCCGGCGGCGCAGCTGGAGGGCTTCGTGGAGGCCGCCGAGGACGTACTCGCTCTCGGAGCGCTGCCCAACGCGGCCCTCGAGGCCGGTCTGGTCGAGCACTTCCCAGGTGTCCCGGCCAAGGCGCTCGGCCTGCGGGCGCGCAACGAGCTGCCGCTGGTCCAGCTGCCGCCGCGAGGCCTGTGGAAGGGCTCGGGCGGGCTCGTCTACGACCTGCTCCCGCGCTGGACGGGCGTGTCGCCGGTGGAAGTGGACGATGTCGTCCCGACGCTGGCGCCGGAGATCGTACGCCGTTACCTGCTCGCCTTCGGGCCGGCGACCGCCGCCGACCTCACCACCTGGTCGTCCCTGACCCGCCTGGGCCCGGTGGTCAAGCGGATCGAGGGGCTGGTGACCTACCGCGACGAGGCCGGCAAGACCCTCTACGACGTCCCGGACGCCCCGCTCGCCACCGGCGAGGAGCACGCCCCCGTGCGGCTGCTGGGGAGGTTCGACAACGTCTGGCTCTCGCACGCCAACCGGGAGCGGATCACCGCCGACGGGACCCGGAAGGAGTGGGGCATCGGGGGCGGCGGCGCGGTCATCATCGGCGGCGGCCACCTCATCGGTCTCTGGAAGCCGGTCGACGGCAAGGTCGAGGTCGTCAAGCTGCTCCGCGACCTCACCCCGGACGAGCGCGACGAGCTCGCCGAGGAGACCGTACGCGTCGAATCGCTGCTGGCGAGCTGACGCCGGAACTATCCAGTAGGAGAGCGGCCGAGCGCCCGCGTACCATGGACGCATCAGCCTCGCGACGAGAAAGGGCCCGCCCCGGGCATCCATGACCGATCGACACCCAAGTCCGCTTCCGACCGACACCTCCGACCAGGGGGTCACCGCGACCACCAAGCACACCGTGGTCGTTCCGAACAGCGTCGACATGGTGACCGTCCTCGGTCCGGCCGATGAGCACCTCGGGATCATCGAGGCCCACTTCGACGCAGACGTGCACGTGCGCGGCAACCGGATCACCCTCCACGGCGCCCCCAGCGAGATCGCGATGATCGAGCGGGTCCTGGAGGAGCTGGTCCAGATCATCCGCACCGGCCAGGGCGTCAGCGGCGAGACGGTCGAGCGGGTGATCGGCATGCTCCAGGCCGACACGACCGAGAAGCCGGCCGACGTGCTGAGCCTCAACATCCTCTCCAACCGCGGCCGCAGCATCCGTCCCAAGACGCTCAACCAGAAGCGCTACGTCGACGCGATCGACAAGCACACGATCACCTTCGGCATCGGCCCGGCCGGCACCGGCAAGACCTACCTGGCGGTCGCCAAGGCGGTCCAGGCGCTGCAGACCAAGCAGGTCACCCGGATCATCCTGAGCCGTCCGGCGGTCGAAGCCGGCGAGAAGCTCGGCTTCCTGCCCGGCACCCTGACCGAGAAGATCGACCCCTACCTGCGCCCGCTCTACGACGCGCTGCACGACATGATGGACCCGGAGCTGATCCCCAAGCTGATGGCGTCGGGGACCATCGAGGTCGCTCCGCTCGCGTTCCTCCGCGGGCGAAGCCTCAACGACTCCTTCATCATCCTCGACGAGGCGCAGAACACCACGCCCGAGCAGATGAAGATGTTCCTGACCCGCCTCGGCTTCGGCTCGAAGATCGTGGTCACCGGTGACGTGACCCAGACCGACCTCCCCAACGGCCAGAAGTCTGGGCTCCGGGTCGTGGAGGGCATCCTCGACGAGGTCAAGGACATCAGCTTCAACAACCTGACCAGCCACGACGTCGTACGCCACCGGCTGGTCGCCAAGATCGTCGCCGCCTACGAGGAGCACGACGTGCAGAGCCAGGCGCAGCGCGAGCGGGCCGCGGGAGACCCTCGGTGAGCACGGAGATCATCAACGAGTCCGAGCAGGAGATCGACGTCGAGCACGTCGCCAAGCTCGCTCGTTTCCTGCTCGAGCAGCTGCGTGTCCACCCGCAGGCCGATCTCCGGATCAAGTTCGGCGACGAGGCCACGATCACCGAGCTCAACGAGCGCTACTTCGACACCGAGGGCCCGACCGACGTGCTCTCCTTCCCCGGTGACGAGCTCCTCCCCGGCCGCCTCGACGAGGAGCCGGAGGAGGGCGACCTGGGCGATATCATCATCGCCCCGACGATCGCGGCCAAGCAGGGCGAGGCAGCCGGCCACGGCACCGTGGCGGAGATCGAGCTGCTGACCACCCACGGCATCCTCCACCTGCTCGGCTACGACCACGTGGACCCCGACGAGCACACCGAGATGTTCGGGCTGCAGGCCAAGCTGCTCAAAGCCTGGGGCTCCTCGGCCACCGCACCCGAGTAGGAGCACCACCACCACCCATGGACGATGCGAGGCTGCTGATCGCAGCCGCAGTTCTGGTCCTGATCGCCGGCGTCTTCTCAGCCGCCGACGCGGCGCTCAGCGCCTTCTCCCGCGCCCGGGCCGCGGAGCTGGTCTCCGAGGGCCGTGCCGGCGCCAAGCGCCTGGTGGCGGTGGTCGGCGACCCCGCCCGCTACGTCAACACGGTCCTGTTGCTCAGGATGCTGTGCGAGATCGGCGCGACCGTGCTGGTCGCGCTGTGGGCGTACGACCTCTACCGGGGGCACTGGTGGCCGACGGTGCTCACCACGACCGGGACGATGACCGTGGTCTCCTTCGTGGTCATCGGCGTCGGTCCCCGTACGCTGGGGCGCCAGCACCACGAGGGCATCGCCCTCGCGGTCGCCGGCCCGATCGGAGCGATCACCGCCATCCTCGGCCCGATCCCGAGCCTGCTGATCATGCTCGGTAACGCGCTCACCCCCGGCAAGGGGTTCCGCAAGGGCCCGTTCTCGACGGAGACCGAGCTGCGCGAGCTGGTCGACATCGCCGAGGCCTCCGACCTGATCGAGGCCGACGAGCGCCGGATGATCCACTCGGTCTTCGAGCTCGGCGACACCCGTGCCCGCGAGGTGATGGTGCCTCGCGGGGACATCGTCTTCCTGGAGCGCCGCAAGACCCTGCGCCAGGCGCTGTCGCTGTTCCTGCGCTCGGGCTACTCCCGAATGCCGGTGATCGACGACAGCCTCGACGACATCATCGGGATGGTCTACCTCAAGGACGTCGTCGCGCGAGACTTCGAGGCGCCGGAGGTCGAGACCACCCAGCGGGTCGAGTCGCTGATGCGCAAGCCGACCTGGGTCCCCGACTCCAAGCCGGTCGACGAGCTGCTGGCCGAGATGCAGCAGCACCGCCAGCACATCGCGGTCGTCGTCGACGAGTACGGCGGCACCGCCGGCCTGATCACCATCGAGGACATCCTCGAGGAGATCGTCGGCGAGATCACCGACGAGTACGACATCGAGGACCGCGAGCCGCTCCACCTCGGCGACGGTTCCTGGCGGGTGCCCTCCCGCTTCCTGGTCAGCGACCTCGAGGAGCTCATCGGCGTCCCCGTCGAGGAGGACGACGTCGACTCCGTACGCGGCCTGATGGCCAAGCATCTCGGCCTGGTGCCGATTCCGGGGACCGAGGTCGAGGCCCACGGGCTCTGTTTCGTGGCCGAGGAGGCTGCCGGCCGGCGGAACAAGATCGGTACCGTACGGATCAGCGTCGTCGTCCCGGCCGAGACCGAGGCCGACGACGAGGACGAGCAGAGCGAGAAGACGGACAGGAAGAAAGAGGCCCATGCACGAGCAGAGTGAGCTCTCCGCGGAGGACCGCAAGCTGGTGACCCTGGCTCGCGCGACGCGTGCCCGGACCGGCGCGGCCGAAGGAGCAGCCGTACGCGACCTCGACGGCCGCACCTACGCCGCCGCCACCGTGGACCTGCCCTCGCTCGAGGTCTCCGCGATCGGCGTCTGCGTGGCGATGGCGTTGGCCTCCGGCTCCAAGGGCCTCGAGGCCGTGGTCGTGCTCGGCGAGGCCGAGGAGGCCTCCGCGAACGACCTCTCGATCGTCAAGGAGTTCGCGGGCGAGGACGTCCCGGTCCTCGTCGGCGACCCGCGCGGCAGCCTCCGCTGAGCCCTCGCGGGCTGCTCAGCGAGCGGCTCGGTGACCGCCGGTGCCGCCGGGCCCGCCGGACTCGGCGAGGAGCGGAAGGGTGCCCAGCTCGATCGTGACGTGGATCCCGTCCTCGTCACGGTAGGCGGTGAGGCCGTTCATGGTCGCCATGTCGACGCCCTTCTCACGCATGTGCACGACGATCTGGTCGATCGCCAGCGCGAGCCGGGCCTGGGAGACGGACTTGTTGCGCCACTTGACCTGGTTCTCGGTGAAGTAGGGGGTTGCCTTCTCGGCGAGCGTGGAGACAGCGTCACGATGGGCAGCACTGGACATGGGGACCCTCCAGGGTGCACGAGATGGGGGCGCTCGACGGGAGCAGTCGGCGCTGGTGACTGTAAGCGACCGAACGTGAAAATCGAAACCCGAGATCCCAGGGCGCGAGTAAAGTGCGTGGAGTGACGGGTGAGACTGGTTGGCAACGACACACCGAGGCCGTCGAGCGCCTGACGGCTTCCTACGCGAGGATTCCTGACGGCGCTCCTGTCAGACTGGCCAAACGCACCACCAACCTCTTCCGGGCCCGGGCGGCGACCGATGCCCCCGGTCTCGACGTCTCCGGCCTGGGCGGCGTGATCGAGGTCGATGCCGAGGCGGGCACTGCCGACGTACAGGGGATGTGCACCTACGAGGACCTCGTCGACGCCACCTTGGCGCACGAGATGATCCCGTACGTCGTCCCGCAGCTGCGCACGATCACGCTCGGTGGCGCGGTGACCGGGATGGGCATCGAGTCCACCTCGTTCCGCAACGGGATGCCGCACGAGTCGGTGCTGGAGATGGACATCTTGACCGGGGCGGGCGAGATCGTCACGACCCGACCCGGGGACGACCTCTTCGACACCTTCCCCAACTCCTACGGCTCCCTCGGCTACGCCACCCGGCTCAAGATCAAGCTGGAGAAGGTGCCGGGCTACGTCGCGCTGCGCCACGTACGTTTCGACGACCTCGGCCTGCTCACCAAGACGATCGCGCAGATCACCGAGAGCAGGAGGTACGAGGGGGAGCGGGTCGACGGGCTCGACGGTGTCGCGTTCGAGCCGGGGGAGTACTACCTGACCCTCGCGACCTGGACCGAGAAGGCCACCCGGACTCCCAGCGACTACGGCGGCCAGCAGATCTACTACCGCTCGATCCAAGAGCGTGAGACTGACCTGCTGACGACCTACGACTACCTGTGGCGCTGGGACACCGACTGGTTCTGGTGCTCGGGCGCCTTCGGCGCGCAGAACAAGTACCTCCGCAGGGTGTGGCCGCGCCGGCTGCGGCGCTCGGACGTCTACATGAAGCTGGTCGGCCTGGACCGGAGGTTCGGCATCGCCGACAAGCTCGACGCGCGTGCCGGACGACTCCTGCGGGAACGGGTGATCCAGGACATCGAGGTCCCGGTGGAGAACCTTCCGGCGTTCCTGGAGTGGTTCGACGCCGAGATCGGGATGCGGCCGGTGTGGCTGTGTCCGCTGGTCTCCCAGGGGACGGGGCCACTTCGTTCAGACCCAGGAGGGAAATGGCCGACCTACCCGCTCGAGGCGGGCCGGACGTACGTCAACGTCGGTTTCTGGGGCACGGTCCACGTCGGCCCCGGAGCCGTCAACGCCCCCAAGAACCGTGCGATCGAGGAACAGGTCCACGAGCTCGGCGGGCATAAATCGCTCTACTCCGAGGCGTTCTACGACAAGGATGTCTTCGACGCTCTCTATGACGGGGACAACCTCGCTGCCGTGAAGGCGAGGTATGACCCTGGCAACCGGTTGACCGATCTGTACAGCAAGGCGGTGAAGAGACTGTGAACCACATTGCAGAGACCATCAACGAACTCTTCGAGGGTGGGCTGCCCATCAAGCTCACCGCGTACGACGGCAGTGTCGCCGGCGACAAGGACTCTCCCTTCGGGATGGAGATCCTCAACCCGCGCGGGCTCGCGTTCCTGCTGACCGCGCCGGGAGACCTCGGGCTGGCACGTGCCTACGTCAGCGGTGACATGGCCCTGCACGGCATCCATCCGGGCGACCCCTACCCGCTCCTGGACCTGATCCTGGACAAGACCGACTTCAAGCGGCCAAGCCCTCGGGAGACGGTCGACATGGTGCGCGCGCTCGGGGTGAAGAACTTCGTCCCGCCCAAGCCACCGCCGCAGGAGCACCTGCCGGCATGGCGGCGGCGGGCCGAGAACGTACGCCATCTCTCCGGTCGCGCGATCAGCGCGCTGCCGTGGACGCGGCACTCGCCCGAGCGCGACGCCGACGCGATCCACCACCACTACGACGTCTCCAACACCTTCTACGAGTACGTCCTCGGCCCGTCGATGACCTACACCTGTGCGCTCTACCCGACCGATGACGCCACGCTCGAGGAGGCGCAGGCGGCCAAGTACGACCTGATCTGCCGCAAGCTCGGGCTCGAGCCAGGCATGCGGCTGCTCGACATCGGCTGCGGCTGGGGCGGGATGGTGCGCCACGCGGCCAAGCACTACGGCGTCAAGGCGCTCGGTGTCACGCTCTCGCGCGAGCAGGCCAGCTGGGCCCAGAAGGCGATCAAGGCCGATCGTCTCGACGACGTCGCCGAGGTGCGCTTCTCCGACTACCGCGACGTGGGCGAGGGGGACCCTTCGACAGGCTCAGGACATCGCTTCGACGCGGTCAGCTCCATCGGGCTCACCGAGCACATCGGCGTGGCCAACTACCCGGCTTACTTCGGCTTCATCAAGAGCAAGCTGCGCGACGGGGGCCGGCTGCTCAACCACTGCATCACCCGTCCCGACAACGCCTCCCGGGCGACCGGTGCCTTCATCGACCGCTACATCTTTCCCGACGGCGAGCTGATCGGCTCGGGCACCATCGTCTCCGCGGTCGAGAACGCCGGGCTCGAGGTGCAGCACCACGAGAACATCCGGGTCCACTACGCCAAGACGCTCACGGCGTGGAACGACAACCTCCGCGACAACTGGGACGCCTGCGTCGACGAGGTCGGCCCCGGCACCGCGAAGGTCTGGGGCATCTACATGGCCGGTTCCCGGATCGGCTTCGAGCGCAACAACATCCAGCTCCACCACGTGCTCGCGACCAAGACGGTCGACGGGCTCTCCGGCTACCCGCTGCGGCACGCCTTCTGAGTAGCTGAGTGGGCGAAAGTGGCAGTTCGGACCGCGGTCCGGCTGCCACCTTCGCCCACTCGCTATGAGACTTCGGGCAACCGCCATGCGCGTCGCATGGCCGCCGTTCCGGTCTTCGAGAAGAGTGACCCCTCCAGGAGCTTCCACCATGGTCGGATGTCATCGACGGTGAGCTCTCGGCCGAGCGCATCCAT
The DNA here is from genome assembly GCF_042719275.1 of Nocardioides sp. NPDC058538. Classification (NCBI taxonomy): domain Bacteria; kingdom Bacillati; phylum Actinomycetota; class Actinomycetes; order Propionibacteriales; family Nocardioidaceae; genus Nocardioides; species Nocardioides sp. NPDC058538. Next base: position 14,958 of record NZ_JBHXNY010000037.1, read on the forward strand.
CGCCGCCCGGAGGATCAGCCAGCTGTCGTGGCGGACCTGGCTCGCGATCCATCCGTGGCGTACGTATTCGGCCTTGGCGAGGTCCGCATCCCTTCCCCTGTCGCGGCGGTACTGCCCGCGCTCACGGTGCTGTGCTCCGTCGTACTCCTGCAGCGTTCTGGTCCCGGTCACCACGAGATCGGCTCGCCCGATGAAGACGCCACGGGCGTCGTGGATGTCCACCTGTGGCTCGACGTCGACCCCGCACGCGGTGTGCAGGATCCGCAGGACGGACTCCCAGGCGGACTCGGAGCGCCGGTCGCACCAGCGCAACGCCTCGCTCAGCCGACGTGAGCCCGGTCGACCAGTGGCTGCGGCGGCCTGGAGATCGGCGAGCGTGCACTTCTCCAGATGGAGGGCGCTGTCGATCAGGACCACCAGATCCAAGACGCCGAGGTCGCGTGCGCAGGCCAGAGCTGCATCGGGCACCGGCGCGACCCGAAGATCGTCGAGCGAGATGGCTGCCGGTGGCCGCGGGTGTCGGCTGATCCGCAACTCGGGCCGGCGTATCCGCGCGGACGACTCGTGGAGCGCCACGAAGACCGGCAGATCGTCGGGCGCCGGCGGGAGCCAGAGGTCGTGAAGCCGCATGGCGGTCAACCCGGTGAGAACGGCCGAACCGGGAAGAACATCTGTCCATGCCGCCAGCTCGGCTCGCCACCGGGAGTCACCGTCGAGCCCCGCTGGCACGTACACGCCGTTCCCGACCCGCTCCCAGGTCGGACCTCGCCGCCGAGGTTGTCGCGGACGCCGTCGGCGGGTGGTCTTTCGCGGTGCGTCGCCCGTGAAGACCGTCGATGTGTCCTCAAGGCGTTGACCTTCGGTATCGATGAGATCCATGGGGCTCAGCATCGCTGTGACCACCGACACCCCTGGTCGACGGCCATCGAGAGTGGGCGAAAGTGGCAGGTTGGAGCGCGGTCTGGCTGTCACCTTCGCCCACTCGTTTGTGGCACGGTGTCGGAATCGGCCTTTTCTGTTCGTGGAGTAGGTGAAACATCCTGTTCCAGCCGAAGGAGACAGTCATGGAGACCCACAACCTCGCCGAGATGTACGACGCCCCGCCGATGTCCTGGGCGGAGGTGACCGCTCGCCTGGACCAGGGCTTCAACCAGGGGCCCGGGTCGCAGGAGGGTGAGCCCGGGCGCTACACGACCTGGGTGAGCACGATCAACGCCGACGGCGGTCCGCACGTGAACGCCGTCGGCGCGATCTGGCTCGACGGCAGCTTCTACCTGGTCACGGGGCCTGGAACGCGGCGTGGCCGCAACCACGCCCGCGATCCCCGCTGCGCGCTGTCGCTCTCGGTCCGTGAGTTCGACCTGGTCGTGGAGGGCCGCGTGGCGCGGGTCCTCGGCGACGAGCTCGAGCGCGTGGCCAAGCACTACCACGACGACGAGGGCTGGCCGGCCGAGGTCGACGAGTCGGGCGAGGCCGTCACGGCGCCGTTCAACGCGCAGAGCGCCGGCCCGGCGCCCTGGCACGTCTTCCGCATCGACGCGACCTCCGCCCATGCGGTCGCGACCGTCGAGCCCTACGGCGCGACCCGCTGGAGGTTCTGAGATGACCGACCTGTTCGCCGGACTTCCGGTAGCGGACCTGGCCCGAGCGGCCCGTTGGTACGAGGTGCTGCTCGGTGGCCCGCCGGCCTTCTACCCCAACGACGCCGAGGCCGTCTTCGAGGTGGTCGAGCACGGCTACCTCTACGTCGAGGTGAGGCCGGAGCTCGCAGGCCGTGGCTTCGTCACCCTCTTCGTCGACGACCTGGACGCCCGCCTCGCCGCGATGGCCGACCGCGGCCTGCGGCCGGAGTCGCAGGAGACGTACGACAACGGGGTCCGCAAGACCATCTTCCGCGATCCTGACGGCAACGAGGTCGGGCTCGGCGGTGGCCCCGCCTGATCAGGCCGGGACCGGGAGACCGTGGAACACCTCAGGCCTCCTCGTGGTGGGCGTCGGGATCGAAGCCGGCGGGGGCGCGATCGATGAACGCGGTGATCGCGGCGATCCGTCCGGACCCGTCCAGATCGAGGACGTCGGTGCCCTCGGCGAACGAGCCCTCCTCCTTGCGGATCTCCCAGCGCACGCGGACGTGCTTGTGGTGCGAGTCGGGCTCGGCGCGGGCCACGAACGTGTAGTCGCCGACGCCCTCGGTGAACTGGCGGGTGAAGTCGATCAGCGCCTCGAGGCCGGCGGACTCGCCGATCGGGGTGGAACGAGCGACGTCGTCGGCGAACAGGGTGGCGCCGAGGGTGCGCTGCTCCTCGGCGGAGAGGTTCCAGAACGAGACGTACGCCTCGGCGGTGGCGGCAGGTGAACGGGGTGTGGTTTCAGTCGTCATGGCCAAGACGATCCGCCTTCGGGTGAGCCCTGTCGATTACCTCTTGGGTAGTTGCCGCACCGCGCTCCGCCCGGCAGCCTGGGTGCATGACAACGGCCCAGCTGAGCGTCGGAGAGCTGCTTCGGGACTGGCGTGAGCGGCGCCGCCGCTCGCAGCTCGAGGTGGCGATCGCGGCCGACGTGTCGGCCCGCCACCTCAGCTTCATCGAGACCGGACGGTCGGGGCCGAGCCGGACGATGATCGAGCGGCTCTGCGAGGAGCTCGAGGTGCCGCTGCGCGAGCGCAACCGGCTCTATCTCGCTGCGGGGTTCGCGCCCGTCTACCAGGAGCGGCCGCTCGACGACCTCGGGGTCGCCAGGTCCGCGGTCGAGGCGGTGCTCACCGCCCACGAGCCCTATCCGGCCTGTGCGGTCGACGTGCGCTGGGACATGGTGGCGACCAACCGGCCCATGGAGCTCTTCCTGGCTCCGCTGTCGGAGGCGCTGCGGCAGCCGCGGCTCAACATGCTGCGCGCGACGCTGCATCCCGACGGTCTGGCGGCGCAGATCCGCAACTACACCCAGTGGCGGGCCCACGTCGTCGGCCGCATCCGCCGGCAGCTCGACCGCACCGCGGCCGAGGGGCTCGTCGAGCTCCTCGAAGACGTGGAGGGCTATCCGGTGCCACCCGGGGCCGACGTGGCGGCGCCGGCGGTCACGGCGAGGGACGGCGCCTTGCCGGTGCTGCCGCTGCTGCTGCGTACGGGCCTCGGAGATCTGTCCTTCCTCTACGTCCTCTCCGTGATCGGCGCGCCTCGTGACGTGACGGTCGACGAGATCGCCGTGGAGGCGATGTTCCCGGCCGACGACGCGACTCGAGAGGCTCTGCTCGCCATCAGCCACGAATGAGTGCGGCGCTGATGCGGGCGGGCCGCGTCTGCGCGGATAACCTTGAGGCGATATGAGTGTCAAGGCCCAGCAGTACGCCGCGGAGGTGCTGCGGCGCGAGCAGATCACGCCCCACCTCGTACGTCTGGTGCTCGGCGGTCCCGGCCTGGCCGGGTTCGAGTCCACCGGGATCCCCGACGAATGGGTCGGGCTGATCGTCCCGGGGCAGTTCCAGTCGCGCTACTACACCGTCCGGTCGTGGGCTCCGTCCGATTCTGGGGTTGGCGAGCTGACCCTCGACGTCGTCGTCCACGATGTCGGTCTGGTGACCGAGTGGGCCACGCGCACCGACCCCGTGGGGCAGACGGTCACGATCACCGAGCCCAAGGGCTCCTACGCCGCGCCCGAGGGCGCGCAGTGGCTGCTGCTGGTCGGCGACCTGACCGCGATGCCGGCCATGGCGCGGATCGCCGAGAGCACCACGCTGCCGACGCGGATCTGGGCCGAGACCCCCGACGACCTGCCCGGATATCTCCCGGAGACCGCCGAGGTCACCTGGTCCACGCCGCCGTCGGAGACCTCCTCCGACCTGGCGGCGGCCGTGGAGAAGATCGAGTGGCCCGAAGGCGACGGCTACTTCTGGATGGCCGGTGAGTCCAGCCAGATGCGGGCGATCCGCAAGCATCTGATGCGCGAGCAAAAGCTCGACTCCCACGCCTACGACGTGATGGGCTACTGGCGCGGTGGCGGCCAGAAGCGGCAGCCGCGCTCGGTCGATCCCGGACCCGTGTGGCGTGAGGGCAAGGCCCAGGGGCTCACCGATGAGCAGATCTGGCAGCGATACGACGAGCAACAGGAGCAACAGTGACCGAGCCGAGCCCGGCGCCGCCAGCACCAGAATTCCGGAGCGGCTTCGTGTCGTTCGTCGGACGCCCCAACGCGGGCAAGTCCACCCTGACCAACGCGCTGGTCGGCACCAAGGTGGCGATCACCTCCGACAAGCCGCAGACCACCCGCACCGTGGTCAAGGGCATCGTCCACCGGCCCGACGGCCAGCTGATCCTGGTCGACACCCCGGGCATCCACCGGCCGCGTACGCTGCTCGGCGAGCGCCTCAACGACCTCGTCGAGGCCACCTGGACCGAGGTCGACGTGGTCGCGATCTGCTTCCCGTGCAACGAGAAGATCGGCCCCGGTGACCGCCGGATCGCGGAGAACGCCAACAAGCTCAAGAAGGGCATCAAGCGGGTCGCGATCGCCACCAAGACCGACCTCGCCACCCCCGAGCAGATCGGCGAGCACCTGATGTCGATCCAGACCCTTGGGGCCGAGCTCGGCATCGAGTGGGCCGAGATCGTCCCGGTCTCCAGCGTCGGCGGCGACCAGGTCGACCTCCTCGGTGACCTGCTGATCAAGCTCCTCCCCGAGGGACCGCCGCTCTACCCCGACGGCGAGCTCACCGACTCTCCCGAGGAGATCATCATCGCTGAGCTCATCCGCGAGGCAGCCCTGGAAGGCGTACGCGACGAGCTTCCGCACTCCATCGCCGTCGTCGTCGAGGAGATGCGGCTTCGTGAGGACCGCGCGGAGGACAAGCCGCTGATGGACATCCACGCCTTCCTCTACGTCGAGCGCGACTCCCAGAAGGGCATCGTGATCGGCCACAAGGGCTCACGGCTCAAGGACGTCGGTCAGCGCGCGCGCCTGCAGATCAAGGAGCTGCTCGGCATGCCCGTCTACCTCGACCTGCACGTCAAGATCGCCAAGGACTGGCAGCGGGATCCGCGGCAGCTGAGGAAACTCGGCTTCTGAACGTGCGCCGACTCGGCGTTTCCCGGCTTCGCTTCGCTACGCCGGGGCCCAGCAGATCCCGTAGGTCTGCCCGCCCTGCCACTGCTCGGCGCTGGGGAACTCCCAGGACCACTCGTACTTGAGCGGGTCGTCGGCGACCTCGGCGGCAGCGGCCTTGCAGTCCTCGGCGCCGGCGCTGTTGACCTTCGCCTCGCCGGGGTACTTCCCGGAGCCGAGGTCGATGACCGACAGGGCCCGCCAGGTGTGCTTGAGGGAGCATGGGACGCGCTTGAAGGATTCGGACTTCGGCGAGGCCGTGCCGCACATCCTGAACGGCTCGGCGGTGTCGGAGTCGCCCAGGACGCCCTTCATGTTGCCCTTGAGGGTCATCAAGGCCTTGGGGCCGGCGATGCCGATGATGTCGCAGCGGAACCAGTTGGCGCCGGCCTCGGACTCCTTGATCGTCGGCGTGAACCAGACCGGGCGCAGCATCGAGAGGCGCAGGTCGTCGGCGTCGCCACCGAGGTACTTGGTGACCTTGTTGGGGCACGCCTCGGCCACCTGGGCCGCGACCTGCTCCGAGTCGACGGCGACGAGGTGGCCGTCGACGACGTTCCTCAGCCGGCCGACGGCGTACGTCTGGGTGGTGTGCTTGCCCTTGCAGGTGACCGCGGTGCCGCCGGCGGTCGGGGCCAGCGCCTCGTCGTAGGTGAGGTTGTAGCAGGCCCCCTCCTTCGGGGCCGGCGCCGCAGATGCGGAGGCGGAGGGAGGCGCCGACGAGGGCGACGGGGCCGACTTCGGCTCGCCTCCGCCGCAACCGGCGAGAACCATGGCCCCCACGACGACGAGAGCCCCCCACAGCCTGTACGAAACCATGCTCACTCCTCGGTCACCGCCCAGCAGACCGCCCAGCGGTTGCCGGCGTTCCACTCCTTCTCTCCAAACCATGTGTACCCGTAGTCGAAGCTTTCCGGGTAACCCAACCAGGCCTGGACCGAGCCCTTGCAGTACTGCGTGGCCTTCTTCTTGGACTCCGCGACACCGAGGAACTTGGTCTTGGCCTCGCCCAGCTTGATGGTCGTGACCGCGCGCATCTGGTGCGGCTCGGAGCAGGGCACCTTCGGGGAGGCGACGCTCTTGCCTGCGGCGCACACCATCCAGCGGTCCTCGACGTCCTCGACCTTCTTGACCTTGAGGAGGTTGCGGGTGGTGGTCGGCAGGTCGACGTACTCGGCGCCCTGCTGGCCGCCGCCGACCACGTCGCAGCGGATCCAGCGAGCGCCCTCCTCCCAGGCCTTCTCCGAGGGTCCGAAGTAGACGTGGGAGAGCATCGAGCGCATCAGGAGGCTCTGGTCGGAGCCGACGTACTTCTCCAGCAGCTTGCGGCACTGGCTGAAGGCCCACTCGTTGACCTTCTCGTCGCCGTACTCCGCGTCCTTGAACTCGTCCGGGAGCGGTCCGGCGCCGAAGGTCTCGGCGTTGTGCGGCTCGTCGCAGGCGACGTACTTGTCGAAGTTGTAGGCCTCGGCAACATCCTCGTGGGTGAGGTTGCGGCACTTGCCGACCTCGGGCAGCGCGGTCGAGTCCACCTGCTTCGGGTCCTCGCCCTTCGCAGCCGCCCGGTCACCGCCGCAACCGCTGAGCGCGAGGACGGCGAGCACCACGATCAGGAGCGACAGAGATGTCGTACGTCTGGGGGTATGGCCGATCACGGGAATCGACTCTACTTGCGAATCCATGAGCAGGCCGAAAGCCCAGAGCAGAAAGCACAGCTCAGGCGAGGACCGCGGCCAGTGTGGCTCCCAGCTCGTACGCCGCCTCGACATGCGCGTCCTCGACGTCTCCCAGGACGTCGAGGATGTCGTAGGACTGGGCCCACCCGAGCGCACCGACGATGGACTGCACCGAGCGGATCGCGCCGGTGGTGTCGTAGCGGCCGTGGACATAGAAGCCATAGGGGCGTTTGGCGGTGGCCCCGGCCGCTGATCCGTCTCCTGGCCCGGCTCCGCCTGAGGGGTCGAGCGAGCCGCCCACGTCCAGGAAGATCGAGTCGAAGAAGTGCTTCAGGGCGCCCGACATGTAGCCGAAGTTGGCGCTCGTGCCGAGCACATAGCCGTCGGCGGCCAGGACATCCTCGGCCGTCGCCTCCAGAGCTGGACGTACGACGACCTCGACGCCCTCGATCTCGGGATCGTTGGCGCCGGAGACCACCGCATCGGTCAGGCGCCGCAGCGACCGGGTGGGGGAGTGGTGGACGACGAGCAGGCGAGGCATCAGCCGTCAGCGCCCAGACGGCGGCCGGTGACCTCCTTGGGGCGCAGCCGCACCCACAACGGACGAGGGCCGGCCGGCCAGGGGTGGAGGTTCTTGACGAGGTCGGGGATCTGGTCCTCGCGGTAGAGGATCTCCGCGCGTCCCTTGAACAGCGCCGACCAGCCCACATGGGTGTCGGGGTCGAGGTCGTCGACCAGCAGCGCGACGGCGCTCTCGTCGATCTGCTCGGCCATCGAGGAATGGGCCGAGGTGCGGATCCAGAGCGCCTCCTCGTGCACGACGTGGTTGACCGGCAGCACCACCGGGCCGCGCGGGCCGTTCCAGCCGATCCGGGAGACCTGGATGTCCGCCGCGAGCCGCCAGGACTCCTCGACCGTGAGCTCTGCCAGTTGGGCCACGCCCGTTCCTCCCATTCGTTGTCGTCCGGTGCCAGTCTGCCAGTTCTGTTCTGTTATTGTTACCGAGTCATGATGCGCAGCCTCCTCCTTAGCTGCCGCAGCGGGGTCTACAGCGTTTGATTCTGGGCCGGGACTCCCCCGCTGCGGAGGTTCGACGTGCGCCGGCACTCGCTTCCATCTGATGAGGATTCCGCATGACCAACCTGAGCAACTCCAGCAACCAGCAGAAGCCGTCGGGGATGCCGTTCGAGCGCTACCGCGCGTTCGTGCCCGTCGACGTACCTGATCGCACCTGGCCCGCCAAGAAGATCACCAAGGCTCCGCGCTGGCTCTCCACCGACCTGCGTGACGGCAACCAGGCCCTGATCGACCCGATGACGCCGGCCCGCAAGCTGCGGATGTTCGAGCTGCTGGTCGCGATGGGCTACAAGGAGATCGAGGTCGGCTTCCCGTCGGCGTCGCAGACCGACTTCGACTTCGTGCGCAAGCTGATCGAGGACGATCGGATCCCTGATGACGTACAGATCTCGGTCCTGACCCAGGCCCGCGAGGACCTCATCTCACGCACGGCGGAGTCGATCGCCGGCGCCCCGCGCGCCACGATCCACCTCTACAACGCCACCGCCGAGCTGTTCCGCCGAGTCGTGTTCAACGTGACCCCGGCCGAGTGCATCGGGATCGCGGTCCGCGGCACCGAGATGGTGATGAAGTACGCCGAGGAGCACGTCCCCGAGCTGATCGGCACCGAGGACTTCGGCTACCAGTACAGCCCGGAGATCTTCACCCAGACCGACACCGACTACGCGCTCGAGGTCTGCGAGCGGGTCTCGGACGTGTGGCAGCCGGAGGCCGGCCGGGAGATCATCCTCAACCTGCCCGCCACCGTGGAGATGTCCACCCCGAACACCTACGCCGACCAGATCGAGTACTTCGGCCGGGGCCTGACCCGCCGCGAGCACTCCGCCATCAGCCTCCACCCGCACAACGACCGCGGCACCGCGGTCGCGGCCACCGAGCTCGGTCTGATGGCCGGCGCCGACCGCGTCGAGGGCTGCCTGTTCGGCCACGGTGAGCGCACCGGCAACGTCGACCTGGTCACCCTGGGCATGAACCTCTTCTCCCAGGGCATCGACCCGCAGATCGACTTCACCGTCGGCGGCGGTATCGACGAGATCCGCCGTACGGTCGAGTACGTCACCAACATCAACGTCCACCCGCGCCACCCCTACGCCGGCGACCTGGTCTACACCGCCTTCTCCGGCTCCCACCAGGACGCCATCAAGAAGGGCCTGGAGGACCTCGACCGGATCGCCGCCGAGGCCGGCAAGCCGACCAGCGAGATCCCGTGGGAGGCGCCCTACCTGCCCATCGACCCCAAGGACGTCGGCCGTACCTACGAGGCCGTCATCCGGGTCAACAGCCAGTCCGGCAAGGGCGGCGTGGCCTACCTGCTCAAGACCGAGCACTCCCTGGACCTGCCGCGCCGTGCGCAGATCGAGTTCAGCCGCGTGGTCCAGCAGCACACCGACTCCGAGGGGGGCGAGGTCAGCCCGGAGGAGATCTGGTCGATCTTCTCCGCCGAGTACCTCGAGCGCGAGGAGCCGTACGCCCTGGAGAGCTGGTCCTCGGTGACCGACGCCGAGGGCGGCGACGAGCAGATCGTCGACCTGCGGGTGCGCGGTGAGGTTCGCACCTACAAGGGTGTCGGCAACGGCCCGGTGGCCGCGTTCGTCGACGCGCTGAAGGATGCCGGCGCCGAGATCCGGGTCCTCGACTACGCCGAGCACGCGCTCTCCGCCGGCGGTGACGCGGCAGCGGCTGCGTACGTCGAGTGTGAGATCGCCGGCGAGATCGTGTGGGGCATCGGCATCCACGAGAACATCGTCACCGCCTCCCTGCGGGCCGTCGTCTGCGCGGCCAACCGCGCCCAGGCGGTCACGATCCCGCGCGGCTGACCTCGGTGCCGCTGCGGGGGCGACCCCGCAGCGGCGTGCCGCGCAGCCCGATCACCAGACCCAGTGCGACCACCGCGGTGCCCAGCCACACCATCGGGCCGGGAACGATGCCGTTGAGCGGTACGCCGAGGGCGGCCGCGGACACTGGCACCAAGCCGGTCAGCAGGCCGGCACGGCCGGAGCCGAGGCGCCTGACCGCGGTGAACCAGAGCAGGAACGCCAGCGTGGTGACGACCGCGGCCAGATGGAGCGCCGCGAGCAGGTCGACGGTGTCGAGCGTGGTGACCGCGGCCGGTCCCTCGGTGGCGACACCGATGACGGCCATCCCGGCGGTGGCCATCCACACCGAGTGGAACGAGACGCCGAAGGCGCCCAGGCGCGGAAGGACGGGCACCGCCAGGAGCGTGAAGCCCGCCTCGCAGACCAGCACCAGGAGCGCGTAGCCGACCCCGGCCGCATCGGTCCTCCCGAAGCCCTCGACCACGACGGCCCCCGCGGTCACGACCATGGCCCCGATGATCACGGTGCGAGCCGGGAGGGTGCGGGTCGCGACCGCCGGGACGACCGCGAGCAGCATCGGGACAGCGGCGACGGCGACGCCGATCACCGCAGGTTCGGCATGGGCGACGCCTCGGACGACGCCGACGTTGAAGAGCACCAGGCCGGCGGTCGCCACCCCGGCCAGCCAGAGCCACTCGCGACCACGCGGCCGCGGCACCCGCCAACCCGTGACCCGCGCGACGGCGAGCAGGAGGAGGGCGGCGAGGGCGTACCGGACGCTCTGCAGGGTGAAGAGCGGGGCGTCGGTGATCGCGGCCGAGACGGCGACGCTGCTGCCGACGCAGACCATCCCGGCCGCAGCGAAGACGATGCCGAGCAGGGTGCCGCGGTTCGGTGCTGCTCCGCCGGCGGTATCGGGGTGTGGGAGGGCTTCGGTGGTCATGTCTACGAGGTTCGCCCGAACTTGGTCTGGCAGACAGATCCAAACCTGACGTGGCAGAGTGGACCAAATGACGGGCGCGGACTTCCTTCAGCTCGACCCGGCCGGAGTGCCGGCGGGCGGGCTGGCGGCCTGGCTCACCGGTGCGCTGCGAGACGCGGTCGCCGATGGCCGGCTCGCGGTCGGGGCCCGGGTGCCGGCGTCGCGCACCCTCGCCACCCAGCTCGGCGTCTCGCGCGGGGTCGTGGTCGAGGCGTACCAGCGGCTCACCGACGAGGGGCTGCTCTCGGCCCGCAGCGGCGGCGGCACCCGGGTGAGCGCGGTCCCCGGAGCCGTACGCCGCCTCGGAGCCGCCACTCGGCTGCCGACTCCCGATCTGGACCTCTCCCCGGGAGTGCCCGACCTCTCGGCCTTTCCGCGGGCCGCATGGGCGAAGGCGTCGCGGGAGGTGCTCACCGAGATCGGCAGCGCCGACCTCGGCTACGGCGACCCGCGCGGCGTACCGGCGCTGCGGGAGGCGCTCGCGGTCTGGCTGGGCCGCACCCGCGGCCTCACGGTCTCGCCCGACGAGATCCTGGTGATCAACGGCGTCGCCCAGGGGCTCGTGCTCCTGGCGCGCTGGCTGGAGGAGCGTGGCCGGACCACTGTCGGCTTCGAGGAGCCGGGGTCGTACGGCGGCCGCGTGCACCTGCAGCGGTGGGGGATGACGACGGTGCCGGTGCCGGTGGACGGTGACGGTCTGGACGTGGCGGCGCTCGATGCCAGCGGTGTCGATGCCGTCGTGGTCACGCCCGCGCACCAGTTCCCGACCGGGGTCGTGCTCTCCCCGCAGCGGCGCCGGGAGCTGGTCGAGTGGGTCCGGGCGGTGCCGCACCGGCTGGTGATCGAGGACGACTACGACGCCGAGCACCGCTACGACCGGCCGCCGGTCGCGGCCGTGAAGGTGCTCGCACCCGACCGGATCGTCCACCTCGGCAGCGTCTCCAAGACGCTCGCGCCCGCGATGCGGATCGGCTGGCTGGTCGCCCCGTCCGGCATGCAGGAGGAGCTGGTCGAGGCGCGCTACTGGCTCGATCTGGCCAGTCCGGCGCTACCCCAGATCACCCTGGCGCGGATGCTCACCTCGGGTGCCTTCGAGCGACACTTGAGACTGGTCCGGCAGCGACACAAGGCTCGCCGCGACGCCCTGCTCGAGGCGCTCGCCGAGCACCTGCCGGCCGTTCGGGTCGGAGGCGTCGCGGCCGGATTGCACGTCCTGGCGACGCTGCCCGAGGGAGTCGACGACGCGGCTCTCGCCACGGCCGCGCTCGAGGCGGGAATCGCCGTCCACCCGTTGAGCCGGCACCGCGAGGGTCAGGGGCCGCCCGGCCTGGTGATCGGCTACGCGGCGACGACCCCTGACCGCCTCCGGGAGGCGGTCAGGCGGCTGGCGCCTCTGGTCTCCTAGGCGTCTCTAGGACTCGACGTCGTACTTCGCGCAGAGACCCAGGCGACTGCCGGCCATCCAGGCGGTCCGGAACGGCGCCTTGAACATCGTCGCGTCCGACGGGCAGCCGCCCAGCCCCTGGATGTTGGTCTCGCTCTGCTCGGGGTAGGCGTCGCCGGTCATCTCGAAGGTGTCGACGATGATGTAGTCGTGGGTGGTCCCGCAGCGGACGACCTTGTCGATCTTGCTGTCGATGCAGGCCCGCAGGTCGGCCGGGAACGGGTCGGGCACCGGGTCCTCGGGCAGGTCGATCATCGGCGCCCCCTGGACCGTCACCCCGACATCGCACCGTACGTAACGGTCGCCGTCGTTCCAGGTGGCCTCCGAGGGCCAGTACCAGCTCACGATGTAGGCGGTGCGGGCCAGCGTCTCGGGGTGCAGTCCGAGGCCGGTCTCCAGGCGGGTGAAGCAGGCGGCCCCGGCGGCCTCGTTGTCGTTGTAGGCCTTCACGTCGGTGGCGACGTGGAAGGTGTAGAGCGTGTGCGGCTCGGCGCAGTCCACCGGCTCCGTCTCATCGACGAACTCGGTCGCCGCGGCGTAGTCGAGATTGCGGCACTCACCGGCCTCGGGTACGTCACTTCCCCCATTGGTCACGAAGAAGATCAGCCCGGCGACGAGCCCGACGACCACCACCGCGGCCAGGCCACCGACCAGGAGCCCGGTGCGCTTCCGCTTCGGCGGGTGCTGCGTCGCGATGCTCGTGGGCACCGTCGTCGGCTGCTCGAAGGGCGATCCGGTCGGCGGGCCGCTGGGTGGACCGCTCGGCGGCCCGCTGGGCGGGGCCGCGGACTTCTGCCACGGCGAGGTGGGCGGGGGAGGCTGGGGCGGGGAATGAGGCTGCGGCCCGGGGGCGACGGGGGTGCCCTTGACCGCGCTGCGGAGCCCGTCGGCGAACGAGCGCGCGTCGGGCCAGCGGTCCTCGGCCCGGGGCTCCAGCGCCCGGGCGATGGCCTGGCTGATCGGGGCCGGGAGGGGACGTACGGAACCTGCCTCGGGCACCCGGGAGGTGAGCCCGAGAGCGGGGGCGGGGGAGCGGCCGGCGAGCAGGGCCCAGGCGACCGCGCCCAGGGCCCGTACGTCGGCGCGGTGGTCGATCGGCAGTGACGGGTCGAGCTGCTCGGGTGCCATGTAGGACGGGGTGCCGATGTCGCGGGTGACCTCGTTGAGCGAGTCGAGCGAGCGGGCCACGCCGAGGTCGGCGATCATCACCCGGCGAGCGCCGGCGGTGCCGCCGGAGGTCTCGGAGGTGAGCAGCAGGTTGGCGGGCTTGATGTCGCGGTGGATCACCCCGCGAGCCTTCAACGCCATGAGTCCGTCCGCGGCCTGCGCGACGATGTCGGCGACCTCGGGCACGTCCAGGCCGCCGGGGGAGCGCTTGAGCAGGTCGGCGACCGAGCCGCCGTCGGCGTACGACATCACGAAGAAGGGGATGCCGGTGCTCGTCTGGCCGATGTCGTAGACACGCACGACATGGGGCGAGTCGACCGAGCGGAGCAGCCGTGCCTCCTGGAGGAAGCGCTTGTGGATCTCCGGGTTCGACACCCACCCGGGGGAGAGCGCCTTGACCGCGACGTGGGAGTCGAGATCGGGGTCGTAGTAGAGCCACACGGAGGCGAAAGCGCCGGCGCCGATGTGGCGGACCTGTTGTAGCCGCCCGAGACTGGTCGGGAAGGTCGCGCTCATGGCGGAATCATGCCCTGAATCCGGCCCGGTGGACTGCGGTGACACCTACTTCAGCGGGTTTCGCAAAGAAATCGAGACCTACTTGCCGAACCGCTCCTGATCCCGCCTGACCGCGGCGTGATCGTCAGAGCCGATGTTCTCCCGCAGTTCCTTGGCGGACTCGCGGATGGCGTCGGAGATGATGTCGTGGACCCGCGGGTCGGCCAGGCCCTGGTCGACCAGGCGCAGCACCGTGTCGGCCACGAGCCGGACGACGTCGTCGTGGAAGGGGAGGTACCTCAGCTTCCCGGCTGCCTGGTCCTGACGGATGAGGTCGATGATGAGGGTGTCGATCTCGGCGCGGTTCTCCTCGATCGCGCTGGAGATGTGCCGGGTGTAGTTGCCGGTCTGGATCACCGCGATCACCTCGTCGAGCACCGCGACCGTGATCGGCTTGCGGATCGCGTCGACGATCGACGCGGAGAACCTTCCGACGACGTACGCCGAGACCCGGTCGCCGAAGGCACGGTCGGCGGCACGCATCAGCCGCACGAAGATGACGACCACCCTCAGCAGCCGGAAGGCGCGGAAGGCCGGGTCCGAGAGCGGGATCATGCCGAGGATCTCGTACCAGTAGAGCGCCAGGAACTTCCAGCCCAGCCCGGACCTGCTCCACCGGAAGCAGAACTCGACGAAGAAGATCCCGCAGATCACGTAGTCGGCGATGATCACCCGGCGCTCCCAGGGCTGGGGCACATCCCAGAAGGTGATCCAGACCAGCAGCGCGACCGAGACGATGGCGAGCACCAGCATCAGCCAGTCGACCACCGTGACCGGCGGTCCGGCGGCGGTGCCGGGCTCGCGGTCGTCGTGCGCGGGGCGGGTCGGCACGGTCGCGATGCCTGCTGAGCTCATGACCGGCACGATAGGAGACGCATCCACCAAAGGCGACGACCCACACGCCTCGTTGCTGTCATGTGGGCCATCAGTCGGTCTGTCGCTGCCGTGGTTGTCGGTGCCGCGCGGCAGAATGGGGTCGTGCCCCTCTACCGCGACGAGGCCATCGTGCTTCGCACCCACAAGCTTGGTGAGGCCGATCGCATCATCACCATGCTCACCCGCCACCACGGACGGGTGCGTGCGGTGGCGAAGGGCGTGCGGCGCACCACCTCGCGGTGGGGTTCGCGGCTGGAGCCGTTCACCCACGTCGACCTGCAGTTCGCCGAGGGGCGCAACCTCGACACGATCACCCAGGCCGAGACGCTCACTCTGTTCCATGCCGGCATCGGGCTGGACTACGACCGCTACACCGCCGGCACCGCGATGCTGGAGACCGCCGACCGGCTGGTCCACGAGGAGGGCGAGCCGGCGCCCCAGCAGTATCTGCTGCTCGTCGGCGGGCTGCGGGTGCTCGCCCAGGGCGACCGGCTTCCCCGCCACGTCCTCGACTCCTACCTGCTCCGCTCGCTGGCTGTCGCCGGCTACGCGCCGAGCTTCGAGGCCTGCGCGCGCTGCGGGCTGGAGGGCCCGCACCGGTGGTTCAACGTGTCCATGGGCGGCGCGCTGTGCACGACCTGCCGGGTGCCGGGCTCGGCGACGCCCTCGCCCGAGACGCTCGGTCACCTCGGTGCGCTGCTCTCAGGTGACTGGGATACCGTCGGCGGCGCCGAGGACCGGACCAGCAGGCAGGCGAGCGGGTTGGTCGCCGCGTACCTCTCCTGGCATCTGGACCGCAACCTGCGCTCGCTGGAATACGTCGAGAGCTGAGGAACGATGGCCCACTCCCACGGCCACTCCCACGGTGGGCACGACGCCGAGGTGGAGGTCGAGGCCCTGCCGCGGATGGTGCTGACCGTCTCGCTCGTGCTCGTAGCCGTCATCACCGTCGTCGGAGCGGCCCTGTGCTGGCCAGACCGTGCCGCGGTCGAGAAGCTCCAGGGGTCGCAGGAGTTCGTCGCCGACGGCGTCGTCTTCGAGACGGCCGAGGTGACCTCGGTCGCCGAGCCGTGCGGCGCCGAGGGCACGCCCAAGGGCTGCAACACCGCCACCGCGACGCTCACCAGCGGACCCGACACCGGCACCGAGGTCGCAGTGGAGATCTCGACTCCGATGGCTCGCTCCGGGCTGGAGACCGGCGACGAGGTCGAGCTGTCCCGCACCGAGAAGGAGGGGGAGGCGACGTACGCCTTCTTCGACGTCAAGCGTGGGCCGCCGCTGCTCCTGCTGGTCGGCCTCTTCGTCGCGTGCGTCGTCGCCGTCGCGCGCCTGCGCGGGCTGATGGCGGTGCTCGGCCTCGGGTTCGCGGGGGCGGTGGTGTGGCTGTTCCTGCTGCCCGCGCTGCTCTCCGGCGAGCCGGCGGCGTGGGTCGCGCTGGTCTCCTCGGTGCTGATCCTCTACGTGGTGCTCTACACCACCCACGGGTTCTCTGTGCGTACGTCGGTGGCGCTCGCCGGCACCCTGGCCGGGGTCGCGGTGACCGCGCTGATCGGCACCTTCGCGATCGGTGCGAGCCGGCTCAGCGGGCTGGGCTCGGAGAGCGGCCAGACGCTCTCCTCGCTCGACGCCGCGCTCGACCTGCAGACCCTGCTGGTCGCCGCGGTGATCATCGCCGGCCTCGGCGCGCTCAACGACGTGACCATCACCCAGGCCTCCGCGGTGTGGGAGCTGCGCGCCGCCGGCCCGGACACCTCACGCTGGGACGTCTTCCGCGGCGCGATGCGGATCGGCCGCGACCACGTCGCCTCGACGATCTACACGATCGTGTTCGCCTACGTCGGCAGCGCGCTCACCCTGCTGCTGGTGATCCAGCTCTACGACCGCACCTTCCTCTCACTGCTGACGACTGAGCAGATGGCCGGCGAGATCGTCGCCACCATGGCCGCGGGCATCGGGGTCGTCCTGGCGATGCCGATCACCACGATCATCGGCGCCCTGACCGTCCCCGGTCCGGCCGGACGACCTGAGGAGATGGAGTACGACGCGCCCCGGCGCCAGCTGGTCCCGCCGAGGCCGCAGCCTCCCGGGCCGCAGCCGCCTCCTGGCTATCGCCCGACTAGGGTTGCACCTCGTGAGCAAGCCGGTCCGTACCCCAACACCCCACCCGTCCGGGGCTACCCCGCCCCCGGTCCCCAAGGACCTCGTCCCGCACCACGTGGCGATCATCATGGACGGCAACGGCCGATGGGCCAAGGAGCGTGGCCTCCCCCGGACCAGGGGCCACGAAGAGGGTGAGTCCTCGCTCTTCGACGTCGTCGAAGGAGCCATCGAGATCGGCGTGAAGGCCATCTCGGCCTACGCGTTCTCCACCGAGAACTGGTCGCGCTCGCCCGACGAGGTGAAGTTCCTGATGGGCTTCAACCGCGACGTCATCCGCCGCCGCCGCGACGAGATGAACGAGCTCGGGGTCCGGGTCCGCTGGGCCGGTCGTGCCCCGCGGCTGTGGAAGTCGGTCATCAACGAACTGAAGATCGCCGAGGAGATGACCAAGGACAACACCGTCTGCACGCTGACGATGTGCGTCAACTACGGCGGTCGCGCCGAGCTCACCGACGCCGTGCGGGCGATGGGCGAGGACGTACGCGCTGGTCGCCTCAACCCGGCCAAGATCACCGAGAAGACGATCGAGAAGTATCTCTACGTCCCCGAGCTCCCCGACGCCGACCTCATCTGGCGCACCTCCGGCGAGCAGCGCCTGTCCAACTACATGCTCTGGCAGGCCGCATACTCCGAGTTCGTCTTCACCGACGTCCTCTGGCCCGACGTCGACCGCCGCCACCTGTGGCACGCCATCGAGACGTACGCCTCTCGGGACCGCCGCTACGGCGGCGCGCTGCCGAACCCGGTGCAGCTCTAGCGGCAGTCGGTGCAGGTGCCGAAGATCTCCAGGGTGTGGGAGACGTCGGTGAAGCCGTTGTCCTCGGCCATGGTCTTGGTCCAGCGCTCGACAGCGGGGCCCTCGACCTCGACGGTGCGGCCGCACTGACGGCAGACCAGGTGATGATGGTGGGTGTCGGAGCAGCGGCGGTAGATCGTCTCGCCGTCCTCGGAGCGCATCGCGTCGACCGCGCCGGCCTCGGCCAGCGCGGTCAGTGTGCGGTAGACCGTGGCCAGGCCGACGGCGCCGTCGAGCCGGGAGTGGATCTCCTGGGCGGAGTGGAAGCCGTCGTACGTCCGTAGCGCCTCGGCTACGGCGAGCCGCTGCTTGGTGGGACGCAGGGAACCGGAAGCCTCGGTCGCCAAAGGATCAATCGCCAAAGGATCAGTGCTCGTCATAGTGCTCTCCCTCCGCGCCGACGTGCGCCGCGTGCCGGTGGCCGTCGTGGATGTAGTCGACGTGGTCGCCGTGCTCGACCGCTACGTGGCCGCACTTCTCGCCGTGGTGGTGCGGGTGCTCTTCGTCGACAGGCTTCTCCACGGGCGCGGTCTCCGGGAACGGCGCCACCAGCGCCCGACGGCGGCGTAGCCACGCGCCGATCGGCCACACCAGGAAGAACCCGGCCAGCGCGACCAGCACGATGCTGGGGCCGGGCTGGACGTTGGCACCGGTGCGGGAGAGGGCGGCCGCCAGCCCGAGGCCGCCGACCGAGGCGACCAGACCGGCGCCCATCGCACCGAGCAACGTCATCCGGAACGACCGGGTCAGTTGCTGCACGATCGCGACCGGCACGACCATGAGGGCGGAGACGAGCAGCAGCCCGACGGTGCGCATCGCGATCACCACGCTCAGGGCGGCGAGCACGGCGACGAGGATCGAGTAGAACCGCACCGGCAGCCCGGCGACCTTCGCGTAGTCGGCGTCCTGGGAGACCGCGAACAGCTGCGGCGAGAGGCCGACGCAGATCACGATCAGCACGACCGCGAGGGCCATCGTCACGAGCAGGTCGTCGACCGAGATGGTCAGGATCGAGCCGAAGAGGAACTCCTGGAGCCGGGAGGCGCCGGTGCCGGCGAGCCCGGTGACGAAGACGCCGCCGGCGAGACCGCCGTAGAAGAGCATCGCCAGGGCGACGTCGCCCTCGGCGTGGCCGCGCTCGCGCACGATCTCGATCACCACGGCCCCGGCGATGGCCACGATCACCGCGGCCCAGGTCGGCGAGGTCTGGGTCCACAGACCGATCGCGACGCCGGTGACGGCGACGTGGCCGATGCCGTCACCCATCAGAGCCAGCCGTCGCTGCACGATGTAGGTGCCGACCGCCGGCGCCGCGATCCCGACGAGGAACGCCGCGATCAGGGCCCGCTGCATGAACGGCACCGAGAAGAGCTCGAGGAGAGTCATCAGAGCTCCTTGAGTGGGGTCGGGACGGCGGCGTTGGGCGCGGCGGTCGAGCCAGCTGAACCGAGCCCGGTGTCGCAGTGGACGTGCCCGGCGTCGAAGCCCTGGGCGTGGACGTCGGCGTCGGAGAGCGGCGGGCCGTCGTAGGCCTTGCGGCCGTCGCGCATGACGACGGCGCGGTCGACCAGCGGAGCCAGCGGCCCGAGCTCGTGGGCGACCAGCACGATCGTGGCGCCGTCGTCCTTGAGCCGGCCGAGCGCCCCGGCCAGCGCGTGCTGGTTGGGCAGGTCGACGCCGGCGGTGGGCTCGTCGAGCAGCAGCAGCTCGGGACGGCCGGCGAGCGCCCGCGCGATCAGCACCCGCTGGTGCTGACCGCCGGAGAGCTGGGCGACCCCGCGGTGGGCGTACGCATCCATCCCGACCACCTCGAGCGCGGCCCGGATCGCGGCGCGGTCGGCGCTGCGCAGCGGCCGCAGCAGCTTGCGGTGGGTGAGCCGCCCGGAGGCGACGACCTCCCAGACCGAGGCGGGTACGCCGCCGGTCGCCGTGCTTCGCTGCGGCACGTAGCCGACCCGCGACCAGTCGTGGAAACCGGCCAAGGGGCGGCCGAACAGCTCCAGGCGACCGGTCGAGAGCGGGTTGAGGCCGACCAGGGTGCGTACGAGCGTCGACTTGCCGGAGCCGTTGGCACCCATCAGCGCGACGAACTCACCGCGCTTGACGGTCAGATCCACCTCGCGAAGGACGGGACGTCCGGACAGGGCGACATCCCCGTGCAGGAGCTGCACGGGGACATCGGCGGGGACAGTGCTGCTTCCGGTCCCTGATCTGGTCACTGACAACCGTTGGCCGCCTTCAGGGCGTCGAGGTTCTGGCGCATGAGGGAAAGGTAGTCCTCTCCCTCGGTGTCTGCCGAGAGGCCCTCGATCGGGTCGAGCACGGCGGTCTTGAGACCGAGGTCGTCGGCGAGGGTGTCGGCGAGCGCGGTGCTGACCAGGCGCTCGGAGAAGATCGTGGTCACGCCGTGCTCCTTGGCGTGCTCGCCGATCTCGGCGAGCTGGGCCGGGTTGGGCTCGGCGTCGGGGGTCAGGCCGGCGATCGACTCGAACTCCAGGCCGTACTTGTCCAGGTAGGCGAAGGCGTCGTGGGAGACGACGACGTCCTTGATCTTGCACTGCGCCAGGCCGGTCTTGAACTCCTCGTCGACTCCGGTGAGGTCCTCGGTGAGGGACTTGGCGTTGGCCTCGTAGGTCTCGGCGTTGTCGGGGTCGGCCTCGACCAGAGCGTCGCGTACGCCCTCGGCGTACTGCGCCATCAGCAGCGGGTCGTGCCAGAAGTGAGGGTCGGACTCGCCGTGGGCGTGCTCGTCCTCAGCCTCCTCGCCCTCGGCGTGCTCGTCGTCGTGGCCTTCCTCGGCCTTGCGGAGCTCGACGACCTTCTCGACGTCGACGACCTCACCCTTGACGTCCTGCTCGACCGCGTCGTCGACGGCGGGCTGGAAGCCGTGCTCGGTGAGGATCAGATCGGCGCTCTGCAGCGCGGCGGTCTGGTTGATGCTGAGCTCGAGGTCGTGCGGCTCGACGCCCGGCTTGGTGAGGGGCGTGACCTCGGCGAGGTCGCCCGCTACTCGCTTCGCGACGAACTCCAGCGGGTAGAACGCGGCTGCGATCTGGACCTTCCCCGAGTCGGAACCGGAGGAACCGGAGTCGTCGGAGAGGGCGGCGCAGCCCGAGGTGAGCAGGAGTGCGCCGGCGGCAAGGAGGCCGGCGGAGCGGGTGGTGGGGGTCATGAGAACCATTCTCAGGCTAGTTGAGAATGGTTGTCAATTCCTTCCGGGATGCCGAACAGCAGGGGTACGCCGGTCACCCGGGGCAGGTCGAGACGGTTGCACCGCTCGGCCAGCCCTGGATCGCCCGGCCAGGAGCCGATGATCAAACCCTCGGGCTCGTGCCCACGAGCGCGCAGCGCGGCCACGGTCAGCTCGGTGTGGTTGAGGGTGCCCAGGCCGGCCGCGGTGACGACGACGAAGGAGGTGGGTACGCCCTCGGCGAGCAGGGCGTCGGCCAGGTCCAGGAGCGTGCCGCCGTCGGTGTCCAGACGCACCAGAAGACCACCTGCGCCTTCGA
This sequence comes from Nocardioides sp. NPDC058538, assembly GCF_042719275.1. Taxonomy (NCBI): domain Bacteria; kingdom Bacillati; phylum Actinomycetota; class Actinomycetes; order Propionibacteriales; family Nocardioidaceae; genus Nocardioides; species Nocardioides sp. NPDC058538. The sequence continues at coordinate 36,111 of NZ_JBHXNY010000037.1, forward strand.
CGAGCAAGAGGTCGTTCTCCCTGGTCAGAGCCGAGATCGTCGGAGCGTACGCAGCGACCGGCGGGATCTCCACCCCGGCCCGTCGGGCAGCGGTGTCGGGTGCGAGCGGCTCCTCCAGGCTGGTGAGCTCGTGGACCTCGATCCCAGTCAGCCGGTGGATCTCGGCGGCGTCGCAGTCGCCCTCGGCGGTCCCGGTCTGCACCGGCTTCACGATCGCGACCTTCTCACCGTTGGTGCGTGCCCGGGAGGCCAGCGTCGCCGTCGCGACGGTCTTGCCGACGCCGGTGTTGGTGCCGGTGACGATGACGACCCGCCCACTCATGCTTCGCCCCGGGATGCAGACCGAGTTACCTCGGTATCGGTGCACTTTCTTCGTTGAGTTCCGCGAAGGAAGTGAGCGCTGACCGAGTTACCTCGGTGAACATTCGGCGACCCGCTCACCGGACCTCACCCACGATCGTGTCGATGGCCTTGGTGGCCCTGTCCCAGTCGTCGTCGCTGACGCCCGCTCCGGAGGTCACCCTCAGCCGGGAGACACCGTCGGGGACCGACGGCGGGCGGAAGCAGCCGACGCGTACGCCCTCGGCGAGCAGGTCCGCCTGTGCTGCGAGCGCTGCCTCGGGCGACGACATCGGCACCGACAGCACCGCGCCGGCGGGGACCGGGACGCCCAGGGTCCGGGCCAGCCCGGAGACCCGGGCGCGGATGGTGTCGGCGAGGTCCGGGCGCGACCGCGCCACCCGTGCGGCGGCCAGCGCGGCGGCGGAGGAGGCGGGGGCCAGACCGGTGTCGAAGATGAACGGGCGGGCGGTGTTGACCAGATGGTCGAGGACGGCTCGTGGCCCCAGTACGGCTCCGCCCTGGCTGCCCAGGCTCTTGGAGAGCGTCGCGGTGACGAGCACATCGGGCCGCCCGGCGAGGCCGTGGCGGTGGACGAGCCCCGGCCCGTGCACGCCGACGCCGTGGGCCTCGTCGACGACGAGCAGCGCGCCCTGCTCCGCGCAGACTTCGGCCAGGTCGGTCAGCGGTGCCTCGTCGCCGAGGACGGAGTAGACGGACTCGGCCAGCACCAGGCTGCGTACGCCCGGACGCGCGGCGAGCGCCGCCCGGACCGCCGACACGTCGTTGTGAGGCACGACCGTCAGCTGGGCCCGGGAGAGCCGTACCGCGTCGATCAGCGAGGCATGGATGTGCGCGTCGGAGACGACGTGGGCGGTCCGGTCGGCCAGTGCGCCGACGACCGAGAGGTTGGCGTGGTAGCCGGTCGAGAACGTCAGCGCGCCCGGCTGACCGAGCCAGTCGGCGAGCTCGGCCTCCAGGTCGCCGTGCAGGGTCAAGGTGCCCGTGACGAGCCGAGACGCACCCGCGCCGCCGCCCCAGAGCATGGCCGCCTCAGCCGCGGCGCGGCGTACGTCCGGGTGGCCGGACAGGCCCAGATAGTCGTTGCCGGCCAGATCGACGACGCTGTCGTCAGGCCCGCGCGGCCGCAGCCGCCGGGTCAGCCCGGCCTCCTCTCTTGCGGTAGCCGCTTCCTCCAGCCAGTTCTGCCAACCCATGTCAGGCCACCTCCGCGGCCGCGGCGACTGCTCGGCAGATGCGGGCGAGGTCGTCCTCGCCGGTGATGTAGGGCGGCATCGTGTAGATCAGGTCGCGGAACGGCCGGATCCAGACGCCCTCGCGCAGCGCGGCGTCGGTGGCCTTGGCGACATCGACCGGATGGTCGAGCTGGACCACGCCGACGGCGCCGAGGACGCGGACCTGGCTGACACCGGGGGCAGCGGTCAGCGGGGTGAGGCCCGTCGAGAGTGCGGCGGAGACCCGGCGTACGTCCTGCTCCCAGCCGCGGGCGGCCAGCAGGTCGAGCGAGGCCAATGCCACCGCGCAGGCGAGTGGGTTGCCCATGAAGGTCGGCCCGTGCATGAGCACGCCCGACTCGCTCCGGGAGATCGCGTGCGCGACCTCGGTGGTGGTCAGCACCGCGGCCAGGGTCATGTAGCCGCCGGTGAGCGCCTTGCCGAGACAGAGGATGTCGGGGGTGACCAGCGAGGCCACGAAGAGGTCGCCGGTGCGGCCGAGGCCGGTGGCGATCTCGTCGAAGATCAGCACCAGTCCGTGCTCGTCGGCGATCTCGCGGAGCACGACCAGGCAGCGGTCGTCATAGACCCACATCCCGCCCGCGCCCTGGAGCCGCGGCTCGAGGATGATCCCGGCGAGCTCGTGGGCGTGCTCGGCCGCGAGGCGGCGTACGCCCGCGGCCCATGCCTCCACGTCGCCGCCCGGCGCCGGCGGGCGCTCGGCGAAGACCTGCGGTGCGAGCATCTCGGTGAACATCGAGTGCATCCCGCCGACCGGGTCGCACGTGCTCATGCAGCCGAAGGTGTCGCCGTGGTAGCCGCCGCGCACGGTCAGCAGGCGCGTACGCTCCGGCCGCCCGCGGCCGCGCTGGCTCTGCAGCGCCATCTTGATCGCCACCTCGACGCTCACCGACCCGGAGTCGGCGAGGAAGACGTGCTGAAGGGGGTCGGGGGTGACCGAGACGAGCCGCTCGGCGAGGTCGATCGCCGGGGCGTGGGTCAGGCCGCCGAACATCACGTGCGCCATCCGGCCGGCCTGCTCGGCGAGCGCGGCGTCCAGCTCGGGCACCCGGTAGCCGTGGACGGCCGACCACCACGACGACATCGCGTCGACGACCTCGAGACGCTCACCGCCGTCGTCGAGATGGAGGCGTACGCCCTCGGCGCCGGTGACGAGCCGCACCGGCGCCGGGTCGGTCATCGAGGTGTAGGGGTGCCAGATGTGCTCGCGGTCGAAGGCGAGCAGATCGTGGGTCCGATCAGCGCCCACATCAAGCGTTGGCAGCGACATCGGTCCCCGCTCCGCGGCGCCGGATCACCGGGCCGTCCTGCTCGTCGTGGCCACCACAGGCACCGCCGGAGGCACTGCCGCAGCCGTCGCCACAGCTGCTGCCGCAGCCACCGCTCGCCACGCGGCCGGCGGCCTTGGTGCGGTGCTCCTCGATGAGATCGTCGAACGCGCTCTCGTCCATGCCGAGGATGATGAAGCCGTTGTCGCGCAGCATCTCCAGATCGGCCAGCGCGTCCTGCCCCTCGGAGGTCAGGTAGTCGCCGAGGAAGATCGAGTTGGCGACCTGCAGCGCCGTGGCCTGCAGCGAGCGCAGGTGCATCTCGCGCCCGCCCGCGATCCGGATCTCCTTGTCCGGGCAGACGAAGCGCGCCATCGCCAGGATCTTCACGCATCGGGTGGGGGAGAGCTCCCAGGTGTTCTCGTACGGCGTCCCGTCGAACGGCATCAGGAAGTTCACCGGGATCGAGTCGGCGTCGAGATCCTTGAGCGCGAAGAGGGCCTCGGCGAGCTGCTCGTCGGTCTCGCCCAGCCCGGCGATCAGGCCGGAGCACGGCGAGAGGCCGGCGTCCTTGGCCTTGCCGATCGTGTCGACGCGGTCCTCGTAGGTGTGGGTCTGGACGATGTTGTCGTGGTTGGACTCGGCGGTGTTGATGTTGTGGTTGTACGCATCCACGCCCGCCGCCTTGAGCCGCTCGGCCTGCCCACCCTTGAGCAGCCCGAGGCAGGCGCAGACCTCGACGTCCTCGTGCGCGTCCTTCAGTGCGGAGGTCATCTCGACGACCTTGTCGATGTCGCGGTCGGAGGGTCCGCGGCCCGAGGAGACCATGCAGACGCGGGTGGCGCCACCGCGCAGCCCGGCGCCGGCCTGCTCGAGGGTCTCGTCCTTGGAGAGCCAGGAGTACTTCAGGACCGGTGCCTGCGACCCGAGCGCCTGGCTGCAGTAGTTGCAGTTCTCCGGGCACAGCCCCGACTTGAGGTTGACCAGGTAGTTCACCTTCACGGTGTTGCCGAAGTGCTCGCGCCGCAGTCGTCCTGCCGCGGCGACGACGCTCATCAGCTCCGAGTCGGGGGTACGCAGAACGGCCACCGCGTCCTCCGTCGTGGCGGCCCCGCCGGACAGGATCCGGTCGGCTAGCTGGTCGAAGGCTGTCGTCATGCGGGAGTCTCCTCGGGATGGCTACCTGAACAACGTTCAGTTGAACGGTGTTCAGGTTAGGTTCTGCCGGGCCGTACCGCAACGTCGCTGTCCATCCGAGCCGCACTAGGATCGGCGAATGCACCTCGAGACGATCCCCGGACTGGTCCTGATCGAGCACGAGATCGAGGTGCCGCTCGACCATCTCGGCAGCGGGTCCGAGACGCTGACCGTCTTCGCCCGCGAGGTGCGTCGTCCGGGCGATCGCGACGACCGGGACGCGCTGCTCTTCCTCCAGGGCGGCCCCGGCGGGGAGAGCCCACGCCCGATCGACCTCCCGATGGCGCCGGGCTGGCTCGAGCGGGCGCTCCAGGACTATCGGGTGATCCTCCTCGACCAGCGGGGGACCGGACGGTCGACACCGCTCACCGCGATGACCGGGATGAGCCCGCAGGAGCAGGCCGACTATCTGGCCCATTTCCGCGCCGACTCGATCGTCGAGGACGCCGAGCTCCTCCGCTCGTCCCTGGGGATCGAGCGCTGGTCGCTCCTGGGCCAGTCCTTCGGCGGCTTCTGTTCGCTGCGCTACCTCTCGACCCATCCCGAGTCGCTTCGTGAGGTGATGTTCACCGGGGGAGTGCCGCCGGTCGGCCTGCCCGTCGACGAGATCTACGCCGCGACCTTCGCCCGCACGATCGAGCTCACCGAGCGTCACTACGCCCGATTCCCCGGCGACCGCGACCGGATGCGGGCGCTGGTCGATCGTTGCGACGCCGGTGAGATCCGGCTCCCGCACGGCGGTCTGCTCTCCGCCCGCCAGGCGCGCTGCATCGGCAGCCTGCTCGGGATGACCGGCGGCTCCGAGCGGATCCACTACCTCCTCGAGCGCGACCCGGCCGGACTCGGCTTCGGCCACGAGGTCGCGTCGCTGCTGCCCTTCAGCGGACACTCGCCCCTCTATGTACTCGTCCACGAGGCCTGCTACGCCGATGCCCAGGCGACCCGCTGGGCCTCCGCGCGCGTCCAGCCCGCGGCGTACGAGGACCCGACCCTCCTCACCGCCGAGCACCTCTTTCCGTGGCACCTGACCGAGGACCCGCTGCTGGCTCCCTTCACCGAGACCGCGGACCTGCTGGCCGAGCGTGAGTGGCCGAGCCTCTACGACCCGAGCGCGCTCGCCGCCGTCGACGTCCCGTGCGCCGCGGCCGTCTACTACGACGACCCGTACGTCCTGCGCGAGCACTCCCTCGCCACCGCCGAGCTGGTCCCCACCCTCCGCCCGTGGGTCACCAACGCCCACCTCCACAACGGCGTCCAGGTCGCCCCCGAGGAGGTCCTGGACCGCCTCATCGGGATGGTCCGCGGGCGCGTCTGACGACGGTTCGTCAACGAAGCGCCAACATCCGCGGCCGCGCGCGGCGGTGCCGGGCATCATGAGCACATGAGTCTGCCCGTGACCGCCGTTCGCGCCGCCTCCTTCGTCGTCACCATGGTGCTCGTCGGGCTCGCCTACCCGGTCCTCGCCGGGTTGGTCTACGTCGGCCTCCTGGTCGCCTCCGCGACCGGCGACCAGGGGATGGGCGGGCCGCTCGCGGGGCCGGTGCTCGTCCTTCTCGGCGCGGCCGTCGGGGCACTCTGTGTGGCCATCGCGGCGCCCGCGGCCCTCGCTGCGCGGGTCGTGGGTGGCCTCACGGGTGCACTGGCCGGCTCCGCGACCCTCGTGTTCCTGACCGCCGGAGCCACCTGGCTGGCCTGGCTCCTCTTCGGTCTGTCAGGGAGCCCGGCGGTCACCGCCGGGGTCCTGGTCGCCGCCGCGACCCCGGCGGTGCTCGTCCTCGCGCTCTCCGACGCCGTCGCCCGGTTCGTCACCGGCCTGCGCCTCCGGCCTCGGCCTTTTGCCGCCGAAGCCTCGTGACCACCGAGACGATCGCGCTCCACCCGCTGCCCACCCATGTCGGCGTGGTGATGGACGGCAACCGCCGCTGGGCGAAGAAGGCAGGCTTCGCGAACCCGGGCGCCGGGCACGACGTCGGCGCCGACCATGTCGAGGACCTGCTGGCGTGGTCCACGCGATGGAGGATCGACCACCTCACCTCGTACGTCCTCTCCGCCGACAACATTCGGAAACGGCCGAAGTCTCAGGTCGACCACCTGTTCGGCATCCTGGCCGACAAGCTCCCGCAGACCGTCGTACGCAGCGACCGCTGGGCCCTCCACGTCTCCGGTGACCTCTCCCTGCTGCCCGCGGATGCCGCCGAGGCCCTGCGCGCGGCCGAGCGCGAGACCGCCGACCGACCCGCACACCTGACGATGGCGATCGGCTACGACCCGCACGGCGACATCGTCGAAGGCATCCGCCGGGCGATCGCCGCGGGCGCCACCGAGATCGACGAACAGACCATCACCGCCGCCCTGCCCGGCGGCCCGGTCAAGGAGATCGACCTCGTGATCCGCACCAGCGGCGAGCAGCGCCTCTCCGGCTTCTTCCCCTGGCAGACCTCCAACGCCGAGATCGTCGTCAGCGAAAAGCTTTGGCCCGACTTCACCGAGGCCGACTTCGCCGAAGCCCTGGAGCTCTATGCCAGGCGCCGGTCCGTCGCCCTGTAGACCACAGCGTCAGGGATGGGCGCAGAGGCTGGTGACCTCGATCTCGCCGATGCGCTCTTCGTGCCCGAGGTGGGCGCTGAGGTGTGGGTAGGCGACGAAGGCGACGTAGTACTCGCCCTTCATCATGTCGTAGGTGCCGCTCGGTCCGGTCCACGCCTCGACGATGGCCGCAGAGGCCTCCTCGTTGGCGTGGAGGATGCTGTTGAAGTCGGCGTCGTCCCTCGCCGTGGCGAAGTCGCGTGTGGTGAAGCGGCCGGTGAGGCTCAGGACCTGCCCACCTCCACAGGGTGATGAGACGACCTGCGGCCGGACAGGCCACAGGGTCCCGGTCGGCACCGCTTTCATAGCGTCGGCAGCAAGCACTTCCAGCTGCTTTCGTACGTCGGCGGGCGTCGGGGTGGGTCCTGGACTCGGCCCATCGAGGTGGGACGCCTGCTGGCGCGCATGCTCGGCGGCAGTAGCGACCGACGCCCGGATGGCAGCGCGTGCCGGTTCGTCCCGGGCTGCCATCACGGCCCCGGTGGCTCCCGCGATCAGGATGAGGACCAGTGCGATCCGGTTGGCCGGGGTCCAGATCGTCGGGCCCCGCGTACGACCGAGCATGACGGCCAGTGATGCACACAGCAGGGTTGCGGTGAGCAGCGTGACCAGCTCAAGTCCGTTCCGGATGGGGATCGTTGCGGTCGCGACGCCCTGCTCGATGCACCAGCCCTGCGGCGGGAACGAGCGGGATACGTAGACCGAGGCCGGCGAGTATCGGCAGCCTTCTCGGTCGGCCGCGACGAGCAACGCCAACCACGCCCACAACATCAGCGCACCGATACCGAACAACACCGCCAGCAGGACGTACGGCCAGGTCCGACGGCTGCGTCGTGCCGACTCGATGCTCGACATGTCGACGGCATCACTCACGCGCAGGGAGCGTACGGCACGCAGGTTCGCGCCGCGGTCCCTCCCAGCGGGCCGGATGCGACAACCGTGCATGTGCGGGGAAGTCGAGAGGTGACTCGTCCATCGGCGTGTCAGAACCATGCATGTGCACCGTTCTTGCAGCGGCAATAGAGTCTCGGCCGTGCTGCGCGCGATCCTCTTCGACCTCGACGACACCCTGGTCGACCAGGCAGAGGCGGCGCGGAGAGCCGTGGTCGGGTGGGCCGCGGAGCACGGGATCACCGGGGACGTCGGGGCACGGTGGGACGCGGTCTCCGGGCCGCACTACCAGCGCTACCAGCGCCGTGAGATCAGCTTCCAGGAACAGCGGCGGGCGCGGACGCGAGAGTTCCTCGGGGTCGAGGTCGACGACGCGGAGGCGGATGCGCTGTTCGCCGGATACCTGAGGAGGTACGAGGCCCAGTGGGTCGCCTTCGACGACGCCGTCCCGACGCTGCGCAGGGTGCGTGACGCGGGGCTCCGAACGCTCGTCCTGACCAACGGCGACGACGCCCACCAGCGACTCAAGCTCGACCTGACCGGCCTGGCCGCGGAGATCGACCTGCTCGTCTCCACGTCGACCCTGCCCGCGAGCAAGCCCGACCCGCGGGCCTATCTGCTCACCTGCGAGCGCGCCGGCATCGCGCCCGCGGAGGCACTGATGGTCGGCAACAGCCTGGCGCATGACGTACTCAGTCCCATCGACGCAGGCCTCGACGCCGTCCTTCTCGACCGCCACGACGCCCACCCCGACGAACCCCTACGCCGCATCAGCCCCCTTCACGACCTGCGCTGGTGACGCTCAGAGGCGAAGGGCGTGGGCAGCCATCCGGTAGGCGACCGCAGCAGCCTCGGGGTCGTGCAGCGATCGGTCGGTCAGCGCCACCTCGGCGTGTGCGCGGACGCTTGCGGCGGGGTCGCCGGCGAGCAGGTCTGCACACAGACCTGCGACCACCCCCTGCGCGTCGTGAGGGTCGAGCTCGTCGAGAACCTGTCCGAGGTCCAACAGCATCGCGGCTTCCTCGAAGATCTCACGCAACGTCTCCTCGTCGACGCCGACGCCTGGTCGTGCCGCCGCGACCCTGGCCAGGTCGAGGATCGGTGTGAGCTTGGGGTCGAGGTCCTGCATCGCCATGGTGTCCAGCATGAGCCCCCGGGTCGTGGGCTCTCAAGGGGATTCCGCCGACGTGGGAGTCCTGAGGTCACCTGATGACATCGGGACTCCCACGTCGACGGGGAGACATGCCGAGTCGAACTCAGCCGCGGTGTGATCGAGGAGGTCGCGGCTCATCTGGTGGCGTCGTCGAGATCGAGCCCCATGGGGGACTGGTTCGGGATCTCGCCGGAGGCGACGACAGCCTTGGTGAGCGGGCGGAGGAGGGTGATGAGCTCGTCGACCTCGGCCGGCTCCAGGGCGGCGTACGCAGTGGCTGCGAGCGCATCGGTCTGCGACTCGATCCGGGCCTTGGTCTCCAGGCCGGCCTCGGTGAGGGAGGCGCCGTCGTCGGTGACGAGCCCACGGGAGCGCAGGCCGGCGACGAGGGAGTCCCACTCGGTCTCGTGGATGTTGCGGGAGGTGGCATAGACCGCGGGGGAGGTGCCGTTGGCGAGCGCATGGAAGACGTGCGACTCGCGGCCGCCGATCCCAGCGGCGAGGAGGGTGGCGACGTGACCGTCGCCGCGGTGCTCCCGCAGCAGCGTCGCCGCGTCCCACAGGAGGGTCAGCGGGTCCTCGGAGACGGGGAGCGATCGCAGCGCGGCGTACAGGGCCCGTCCCTCCGCCGGGGCGCTGAGAGCGGCTCGCGAGGCGAGCGAGGCGGCCCGGGTCAGGTCGTCGGAATCGGCGAGCGGGCCGAGGTGACGGCGGAGCGCGGCGACGGCACCGGTGCGGCGGGCCTCGTGCGCGGTCTCGGGCGGAGCGAACGTCCAGGCGTCGGGAAGCGCCCGGGAGACGTGTGAGAAGGCGAAGTTGTAGAAGACGGCATGGATCACCTCGGCCGGAACGGTCCCGAGCGGAGCGGACCGGGCAGCGAAGTAGCCCATCCAGTAGCCGCGGTAGCCGGCCTCCTTGAGCAGGGCGATCGGTTCGGGTGAGAAGTAACCCACCGCATGGATCGGCTCGAGCAGCTTCCACAGACGACGCGCGTTCGACTCCATGTCCAGCGACGCTATCGGCAGATGCCCGGGCCGCCGAGCGATTTGGCCGAGCGAATTGGCCCCGCGGGCGGCGTACATAACAAGATGACACCGTGGATAGGATTTCCCTGTCCCGTCAAGCACGGCCCCTCAACACCGGGCCCGGCAGCCGGCCGGGCTCACCTCGAGCAGAGAGCATTCATCGTGGCAAAGCCGCCAGCATCGACCCTTGACCTCGTCGTCTCCCTCGCCAAGCGGCGCGGATTCGTCTTCCCCAGCGGCGAGATCTACGGCGGCACCCGGAGTGCCTGGGACTACGGCCCCCTCGGTGTCGAGCTCAAGGAGAACATCAAGCGCCAGTGGTGGAAGGCGATGGTCCAGCAGCGCGACGACGTCGTCGGCCTCGACTCGAGCATCATCCTGCCGCGTCAGACCTGGGTCGCCTCCGGCCACGTCGAGACGTTCAACGACCCGCTGGTCGAGTGCCAGTCGTGCCACAAGCGCTACCGCTTCGACCACCTCCAGGAGGAGTACGCGGAGAAGAAGGGCATCGAGGACCCCGACACCGTCGTCCTCAACGAGGTCGTCGCCTGCCCGAACTGCGGCACCCGTGGCGCCTGGACCGAGCCGCGTGAGTTCTCCGGCATGCTCAAGACCCACCTCGGTGTCCTCGAGGACGAGTCGGGTCTGCACTACCTGCGTCCGGAGACCGCGCAGGGCATCTTCGTCAACTTCGCCAACGTGGTCACCTCGACCCGCCAGAAGCCCCCGTTCGGCATCGCTCAGACCGGCAAGAGCTTCCGCAACGAGATCACGCCGGGCAACTTCATCTTCCGCACCCGCGAGTTCGAGCAGATGGAGATGGAGTTCTTCGTCAAGCCGGGCGAGGACGAGCAGTGGCACCAGTACTGGATCGACGAGCGCATGCGGTGGTACACCGACCTCGGCATCAACCCCGACAACCTGCGTCTCTACGAGCACGCCCAGGAGAAGCTGAGCCACTACTCCAAGCGCACCGTCGACATCGAGTACCGCTTCGGCTTCACCGGTAGCGAGTGGGGCGAGCTCGAGGGCGTCGCCAACCGCACCGACTTCGACCTCGGCACCCACATGAAGCACTCCGGCCAGGACCTGCAGTACTTCGACCAGGCCAACAACGAGCGCTACCTGCCCTACGTCATCGAGCCCGCGGCAGGTCTGACCCGCGCCCTGATGACCTTCCTCGTCGACGCGTACGCCGAGGAGGAGGCCCCCAACGCCAAGGGCGGTGTCGACAAGCGGGTCGTGCTCCGGCTTGACCACCGGATCGCGCCGGTCAAGATCGCCGTGCTCCCGCTCAGCCGCAACGAGGCGCTCTCGCCGAAGGCGAAGGCGCTCTCGGCCGAGCTGCGTGCCAACTGGGCCGTCGACTTCGACGACTCCCAGTCGATCGGCAAGCGCTACCGCCGTCAGGACGAGATCGGCACTCCGTACTGCGTCACCGTCGACTTCGACACCCTCGAGGACAACGCGGTCACCATCCGCGAGCGCGACACCATGAAGCAGGAGCGGATCCCGCTCGAGGGCGTGAGCCGCTACTTCGCCGAGCGTCTGATCGGCGCCTGAGGCAGTAGTTCACCGCCGGGCCGTTACCACCTCGTAAACCTTGCAGGGGGCGTCCTGCTGCGCGATCTGGAGAAGCGTGCGGCAGGATGTCCCCATGCAACGAGCGGGGTCCGTACTCGCCGCATCCGTCACGGGTGCGGTCATGGCCATGTCAGTGATGGGGTGCAGCGGCACCGCGCCGAGGACGAACGCGCCCAAGCCGTCCGAGAGCGCATCCGCCTCGGCCTCCGCGTCACCCTCGGCGTCGGCCTCGCCCTCCGCCGGGGCGCTCACCGAGCCCGGTGCCGACCGCGAGCTGGGTGAGACCGCGACCGTCGAGTGGACGCCCAAGGACGGTGTCGACGGCAAGCTCTCGATCACCGTCACCAAGCTCGAGTCGACCTCCTACAAGCAGACCTTCGCCGGCTGGAAGCTCGACGAGGCGACGCTGGCCCGCGCTCCCTACTTCGTACGCGCCACCATCAAGAACGACGGCAAGACCGACCTCGGTGGCTACGACGTACCGCTGTGGGGCCTCGACGACCGGGGCAGCCTGGTCGAGGCGGCCGCGTTCAAGGAGCCGTTCAAGCCCTGTGACGGCAAGACGTTCCCCAAGCCATTCGCGCCCGGCGCCAGCGTCAACGCCTGCCTGGTCATGCTCGTCCCCGACCAGGGCAAGCTCGTCGGCGTGAGCTTCCGGCCCTATGAGGAGTTCGACCCGATCACCTGGGAGAGCGAGCCGACGCCGTACGTTGCGCCCAAGCCCTCCCGATCGCCGTCCGCCTCGCCGACTTCTTGACGCCGACCGCTTGATTTCGTACGGCACGCCGCTGGCCGGACAATGGAGGGCATGTCCGTCCTTACTGCGCCCATCTCCGGAGGTCTCAAGCTCGGCAACCTGACCGTCGACACCCCTGTGGTGCTCGCGCCGATGGCCGGCGTCACCAACGCCGCCTTCCGGCGGCTGTGCGCCGAGCAGGGCGCCGGCCTCTACGTCTGCGAGATGATCACCTCGCGCGGCCTGGTCGAGGGTGACCAGCACACCAAGGACATGCTCGTCTTCGACGAGGCCGAGACCGTACGCAGCGTGCAGCTCTACGGCACCGACCCGGTCTACGTCGGCAAGGCGACCGAGATCCTCTGCGCCGACTACGGGGTGGCGCACGTCGACCTCAACTTCGGCTGCCCGGTGCCCAAGGTGACGCGCAAGGGCGGCGGGGGAGCGCTTCCCTACAAGCGCGGTCTGCTCGGCGAGATCCTGGAGCATGCCGTACGCGCGGCGGAGCCCTACGGCGTGCCGGTGACGATGAAGACCCGCAAGGGCATCGACGACGCCCACCTGACCTACATGGACGCCGGCCGGATCGCCCAGGAGAGCGGCGCCGCCGCGATCGCGCTGCACGGGCGTACGGTCGCCCAGGCGTACTCCGGCACCGCCGACTGGGACGCGATCGCCGAGCTCAAGGCCTCGGTCGACATCCCGGTGCTCGGCAACGGCGACATCTGGGAGGCGGCCGACGCGATCCGGATGGTCGAGGAGACCGGTGTCGACGGCGTCGTCATCGGCCGCGGCTGCCTCGGACGTCCCTGGCTCTTCCGCGACCTGGCGGCCGCTTTCGCCGGTGAGAAGGTCAACGTCCTGCCGAATCTCGGCGAAGTGACCGACATCATGCGGCGCCACGCCGAGCTGCTCTGCGAGCACATGGGCGAGGAGCGTGGCTGCAAGGAGATCCGCAAGCACATCGCGTGGTACCTCAAGGGCTTCAGCGCCGGTGGTGAGCTGCGCCGGACCCTCGGCCTGGTGAACAGCCTCCAGGACCTCGACGAGATGCTCGCCAAGCTCGACCGGAACGAGCCTTTCCCCTCGTCACAGCTGGGTGCGCCGCGTGGGCGGCAGGGTGCGCCGCGGGACAAGGTGGTCCTTCCGGAGGGGTGGCTCGACGACGCCGACGGTCGCGGTTGCGGGTTCGCCGAGAACGTGTCGGAGACCTCCGGCGGCTGAGCCTCCGGGCCCGTTCGGACGGGTCTCGAGGCGCTTTGGGAGCCTTCGGAATCAGTCGCTCGACAGGTACAAAACTACGCAAAAACTCGGTAAGGGAATTGGAATACCCCCTGTCGTGTGTGTTGTACTCATTGCCGTGCCGAGCCCCCACCAGCACAACCCTCGACGGGTTTCATCCGTTGAAACCGTGGGAGAACTCGGGCACAGACCATGTAGTCGAGCAAAGGATTGCGTGTGGCCGGCAGCCACAGAGGCGACACTCGGGCCGTCCGTAAGACCAAATCCATAGTTGTCAGCGCAGGGGTCGCGGTTCTCGCGACAGGCGCCGCAGTCGGCGCCGGAGCCGCTTTCGCGGAGCCGACCTCCACCCTGATCGCCAAGAACGCAGGCGCATCCGTCTCCTCGTCCAAGGCCAACGTGCCGAGCACTCGTGACGACGCGCGCGTCGCCGGCGACCGTCGCGAGACCGTCGTCAGCCGTGACGGAGGGGACCGCGAGTCGGTCTCCTCGGTCGAGACCCTGACCAAGGGCCCCGAGCAGGTCGAGACCGGCACCGCCAAGGCGGTCAAGCGCTGGACCGACGAGACGCTCAACCTCTGGTCCGCCTACGGCAAGCACGCCACCCAGTCCGGTGAGATCGAGGCCGGCGAGCTGGTCTACGCGACCGGCCGCACCGAGTCCGGCCGCGACGAGATCCTCGTCGATGGCGAGGTCGCCTGGGTGACCGCCGGTCACCTCGTCGACGAGAAGCCCGAGGAGACCGGTGTCGCAGCCGGCGTCAGCACGGCCGCGTGCGGAGACCCCTCGGTCGAGAGCGGTCTGGTCTCCGACGCGGTCACCGTCTACCGCGCGGTCTGCAACGCGTTCCCCGAGGTCGAGTCCATGACCGTCGGTGGTTGGGACGGCCACGGTGAGCACTCCTCGGGCAAGGCGCTCGACTTCATGACCTCCGACAAGGCGCTCGGCGACTCGATCGCCGCCTACCTGCAGCAGCACGCAGCGGAGCTCAACCTCTACGACATCATCTGGTACCAGCAGATCTGGACGCCGGTGCGTGCCTCGGAGGGCTGGCGCTACATGGAGGACCGCGGGTCCACCACCGCCAACCACTACGACCACGTGCACGTCTCCACGAACTGACGCGACAACTGACGCGACTGGCCTCGAAGACAGGTCGGCCCGGGCTCTCGAAGCCCGGGCCCACCGGGGGTTTTAGGGCGGCCGCCGATAAAAAACGTAGCAAAAGGGTCCGACCCAACGTGGGGTACCCCCGGAGGGGGGGGGATGAAACAGGCGCTGTGCCCGGGCTCACGACCCAGCTTCAGCGGAAGTGGCGAAGGGCGTTCTCGGGCGATACCCCCACATTGTCGAGCGAAGGATTGCGCAGTGGCCACCAGCCACAGAGGCGATTATCGAGCTGTCCGTAGAACCAAGAATGCCGTGGCGACCGCAGGGATCGTGACGTTCGCGACCAGCGGTGCGATGGCCGCCGGGGCGGCCGCGGCGAACCCCGGCGTCGTGATCTCCGAGGTGGAGGAGAAGTCCGGACTCCGGCTGCCATCACTGGCCGATCGGCGCATCGAGGCCGAGGCCAAGGCGGCGGCGAAGATCCCGGCGCTGCCGACGACCCGGGAGGACACCCGGATGTCGAACGACCGCCGCGAGGTCACCGGCCGGGAGACGACGGTCAGCCGCAGCGGCGAGCGTGGGGGAGAGGCGGCGACCAACGCCCTGAGCGAGGTCGCCACGATCGAGTCGCTGATCGAGCGGCCGACCTCGGTCAGCGGCGGTGCCCAGAAGGCGGTGCTGCGCTACGTACAGGACGACGTCACCGTCTACGCCGCCTACGGCAAGCGCGCCAAGGAGCTCGGCGAGCTGAAGCTGGGGCGCGCGGTCTACTACACCGGTCGCGACGAGGGTGGCCGCCAGGAGATCGTCCTGGAGGGCAACCCGGTGTGGATCCCCGAGGGCAACCTCGGCAAGACCAAGCCCGAACCCCCGCCCGAGCCCACTCCCACGCCGACCCCCTCCCCGACGCCGTCCGAGGACGCCCCGGCAGGCCTCGACTTCTCGGCCTGCGGTGACTCCTCGGTCGAGGACGGTCTGGTCTCCGACGCGGTCGACCTCTACCGCGCCGTCTGCAATGCCTTCCCCGCGGTCGGTTCCGGCACCACGTACGGCTACGACCCGCACGGCGAGCACATCAACGGCAAGGCGCTCGACTTCATGACCGACGACAAGGAGCTCGGCGACGCCATCGCCGCCTTCGTCCAGGAGCATGCCGGGGCGCTGAACATCTACGACATCATCTGGTACCAGCGCATCTGGACCCCGGTCCGAGCCGACGAGGGCTGGCGCCCGATGGATGACCGCGGAGACCCCACAGCCAACCACTACGACCACGTGCACGTAGCCGTCAACTAGATCGCCGAGCCGGCGCGTCATGACGCGCCGGCTCGGCGGGATCTCCGGTCAGAACGTGCCGACTCGGCGGGGGCTGGCTGCTCCTCAGACCAGGGCGGGGAGGGGAGTTGGCTTTCG